>JALZHC010000027.1 GCA_030914105.1 Acidobacteriota bacterium | reverse complement strand
TCTCACGCCAGGCGGCAGCGGCGTCATGCCCGGCTGCGGCAGCGGCGTCGCGCTCGCGTCCGGCGGCGGCGTTACCATCTCGGCGCTGGCAAGCTCGACGCGAATCTCGCCGGCGCGGTGGCGCGCGGTGATGAGCACGGGGATGTGCCGCTCGTCGTCCGTGAAGTAGACGCGCACGCGGTACGCGTCGGCCTCCTGATTGCCGGGTACGCGCACCTGCGCAACGAGCGTGTTCGAGGAGCCGACGTTAGTCTTCACGGTCTCGCGCCCCGTGACTGTGACCACTGCGTTGTAGGCTGCGTCGCCGTTCTGCACGGCGAGCGTGTAGGCGTTGCCGGGCGCGAGCGGCAGCGCGCGCAGGCGGTAGAGCGCGGCGAGGAAGTCGAAGGTTCCGGGCGACGCGCCCTCCGTGTGGCTCGCGGGCAGCGCGGAGTTGCCGATCGGCGTGTTGTAGTCGCGCGTTACGTCGGCGACGCGCGCGCCCTCACGTATGACCTGCTGCGCGTGGTAGGGGAGGCCGGTCGAGGGGTCTACGAAGGTGACGTAGTTGTTGGCGAGCGAGTAGAGCGCGGCGGAGATGACGCCGATGGTCTCGACGTGCGCGTGCAGCTCGACGCCCTCGCGCCCGTAGAACTGGCCGCGGCCCGCGACGAGCAGCTCGACGTGCGCGGCGGTCGGGAAGTTCGAGAAGGCGACGGTGTAGGTGAGGCGTTCGCCGACGCGGTAGGGCGCGTCGCTGAAAGGGCTTGCGCCCACGTCTGTGCGGGTCTGCGCGAACGCGGCGGCGCAGAGGCAAAGGGCCGCGAGCGCCGCGGCAAGAGTTTTCGGCACGAACACCCCTCGGAACAAAGAGTCACCCCTCCCCAAACCTACACATCTTCGCAGACTCCGCGCCCGCGCGCCAAACGCGGCGACGCCCTTCTTACACGCACGAAGGCACGCCCGCGTTCCGCTGTCTCGCTTTTCCGAGAAGAGTCTGCCGAAAAACTCGCCCTTTAAAGTCGTTCGAACTCCGCGAGCCAGTCGCGCACGCGCACGCGCTCGGAGAGGAGCGCGACGTGGCCCGTCCCTTCGAGCAGCTTCAGACGCGCGCGCGGAAGGCCCGCGGCCATCAGCCGGGCCGCGCCGACGCTGTCGAGGAATCGATCTTCAGTGCCGGCGACGACGAGCGCAGGCGTGCCTATCTCCTTCAGGCGCGGGCGCAGGTCTGTGTCTCGTATGATGCGCAGGCGCGAGAGGTAGCCGTCGCGCGGGACAACGCGCGTGCGCTCGTGAAACTCTCGCCTGTCCTCCTCGCTCACGTCTTCGCCGAAGAGCGAGTGGCGCGCCGCGCGCGTCCGGTAAGCTTTGATCAAGGGGTAGGCGACGGGGAAGAGCAGGCAGCCCGCATGAATCCTCAAGCGTTCGGCGAAGTGTGGGAAGGTGTTGACGAGGATGATGCGCTCGAACAGTTCCGGGTGTTCGAGCGCCGCGGCCATCGTCAGCAGACCGCCGAACGACTCGCCGAGCACGGTCGCAGGCCCACGCCCCACGTCGCGCACGACCCAGGCCAAATCCTCCACCAGCCGCGAGAGCGCATAACGGCCCTCGCTGCGCAGCGCGAACGAGACGACCGCGTGGTCGCGCGCGAGGTCTGCGGCCTGCTTGTAGAAGAGGCTCCCGGTGCCCTCGATGCCGCACACGTAGACGAACGGCGGGCCGCTGCCTTCGACTCGGTATTCTATGCCCAACGCTCCTGCCTCTTATATCGCCTCGATTTCGCCGACGATCTCTGCGGCGGCGCGCGCGGGCTCTGCCGCGTTGAGGACGGCGCGACCGACGACGATGAAGTCAGCGCCGGCGCGGACTGCTTCGCCGGGCGTCATCACGCGCCTCTGGTCGTCGTGCGCGACGGACGAAGGGCGCACGCCGGGCGTGACGACGAGGAAGCCCGCGCGCGCGACCGACTCGCGCACGGGCGCGATCTCGTGCGGCGAGGCGACTACTCCGTCGAGTCCGCTCGCGTCGGCCAGACGCGCGAGCCGCCTTACCTGCGCCTCGACCGAAGATGTTTGCGCAGCCTCGACCGAAGATGTTTGCGCGGTCTCGAACGAGGTCACCGCCGTGGCTTCGACCGGGGGCGCTTCCGCGGCCTCGACGCCCGTCTCGGCGAGCGTGGCGGCGTCCATGCTCGTCAGAACCGTGACGGCGACGAGGGCGGGCCGGGCGACGCCGAGGCGCGCGGCCTCTTCGCGCGTGGCTTCGGCGGCGCGGCGCATCATCTCGGAGCCGCCGGCGGCGTGGACGTTGAAGAGTGCGACGCCGAGGCGGACGGCCTCGCGGCTCGCGGCGGCGACCGTGTTCGGGATGTCGTGGAATTTGAGGTCGAGGAAGACGCGCGCGCCAGCCGAGACAATCTCGCGCACGAACTCCGGCCCGGCGGCTGTGAAGAGCTGCGAGCCGACCTTGAACATGCCCGCCGAGCCGCGCAGCGCGTCGAACAAGCGCCGGGCCTCGGCAGCCGTCTCAACGTCGAGCGCGATAATCAGTCTCTCTTTTGCCGGCACACTGCCCACGGTTTGCGTCTGCGTAAGCAAGAATTCTCCTTCGCGTCCGAAGTCTAGCGCACGCGCGCGTAGCAGCGTGCGTCGCGCGGCTCGGGGCTGATTTGCGGGCGAACCTGGTAACGCCGAATGATGCCTTCAAAGCTCATCCCGGCCTTCTCCAAGACGCGCGCAGAGGCGACGTTCCCCGCGTCGCAGACCGCCCAGACACGGTACATGCCTGGGTTCCTGAAAGCGTAATCTAAGACCGCGCGCAGAGCTTCCGTCATGTATCCGCGGCCCCAGAACGGGCGCGCGAGCACGTAGCCCGCCTCCGCCTTGTACCCGTTCGGTCGCAGCTCGATCATGCCGCGCGGCGTGTCGTCGCCGTGTAGAGTCAAGGCCCACGTGAGCCTTGAGCCTTCCTTGAGGAAGGCGGAGACGCGGCTGAGGAACTCCTCGGTCTCGGCGATTGAGGTGTGCGGCCTCCAGACGAGGTAGCGCGTGACCTCCTCGTCGGTCGCGTAAGAGTTGAAGATCGCCTCGGCGTCGTTCATGCGCGGCGGGCGCAAGGTGAGCCGTTCGGTTTCGATGATCGGAGGTGCGCTCATAAATCCTCGTGCGGGCGCGGGCGAACTCAACGCGGCGCGGCGAACGGGCGAACTCAACGCGCCGCGGCGAACTCGTCGGCGCGGCAGCCGACGGCTTCGTCGAGCGTGCGGAAGCCTTGGCGTTCGAGCAGCGCGGCGAGACCTTCGTTGATGTGGCGCGCGACGCCGAAGCCCTCGTAGATGAAGCCGGTGTAGAGCTGAACCAGCCCGGCCCCGGCGCAGATTTTCTCCCAGGCGTCTTCGGCTGTGAAGACGCCGCCGCAGCCGATGATCTCCGGCGTCCCGCGCGTGAGTTGTCGCAGGGCAGCGACGACCTGCGTCGAGCGGCGGCGGAGCGGCGCGCCACTCAGGCCGCCGTCGCCTAAAGACGCGACCTGCTCGCGCGGAGTCCGAAGGCCGTCGCGGCTCGTCGTCGTGTTGGTCGCAATGAGGCCGGCGACTTCGGCGCGGCGCGCAACGTCAACGATCAGCTCAAGCTCGCCCGCGCCGAGGTCTGGCGCGACCTTGACGAGCAGCGGCACGGGCGCGCTTTGGTCTCGCGCGGCAAGCTCGCGGTTGCGTCTTTGAAGCTCGCGGAGGAGCGCGGCGAGGAGGTCTGCGCGTTGAAGCTCGCGCAGGCCGGGCGTGTTCGGCGAGCTGACGTTGACGGTGACGTAGTCGGCGTGCGGGCGTACCGCGTCGAAGCTTGCGAGGTAGTCGGCGGTCGCGTCCTCTACGGGGACGGCGCGGCTCTTGCCGATGTTGACGCCGAGCACGCAGTCGGGGCGCGCCGATTCGAGGCGGCGTGCGAGCGCCGCCGCGCCCTCGTTGTTGAAGCCGAGGCGGTTGATGAGCGCGCGGTCGAGCGGGAGGCGGAAGAGACGCGGGCGAGAGTTGCCGGGCTGTGCGAGGTTCGTCACCGTGCCGACCTCGACGAAGCCGAAGCCGAGCGCCGCCAGGCCGCGTGCGGCCACGCCGTTCTTGTCGAAGCCCGCGGCGAGGCCGACTGGGTTTTTGAAGCTCAGGCCGAAGCGTCTGATCTCGCCGAAGGTCTCGACGCCGAAGCGACGCGAGGCCGCGCGTCTCAAGGGCTTCGTGCCGAGCGAGAGCGTGAGCGCGTGCAAAGCCAACTCGTGTGCCGTCTCCGGCGGGAGCTTGAACAGGAGGGGGCGCAGCAGCGTGCGATAGAGCATCGGGCGGGCCGTCGGTCTCCGGCTATCGGGCGCGTTCGGCTTCGCGCCTGACGGCGTCGGAATGTTTGCGCGCAAAAGCGGGTCGAGCGTAGCAGAGCGGCGGAAAGCGTGTCAAAGAAATGGCCGGTAGGAATAGATATTCTCTTCGCTCCGAATTGTGTCTCATGGAAGTTGAGTTCAACGCAGAGGCGCAGAGGACGCGGAGGGGGCGCAGAGACTTGAGCCCGGAGAAGTTGAACTTTGAGATTTTCAATCTCAAGTAATTTGTCTTCCTCAGCGCCCCCTCTGCGTCCTCTGCGCCTCTGCGGTGAGTTATTCGCTGGCTGATACTCAAGGTCGAGCCAAGAAAGGCCGTCTGGTCGTCACAGTTCCTTAACTCGTCTCTCCAAGTCGGCGGTGATTGTTGCCGGGTCTTCGTCAAGTTGATAAGAGACCGGCTCGCCGATGTTGACGGTGACTGTGCCGGGGCTTGCGAAGCCGCGGCGACCCGAAACCTTCAGCTCGGCCAGGCCGTCAATGCGGACGGGCACGACGGGGACGCCAAGCTCGGCGGCGAGGATGCCGATGCCGCTCTTGAAGGGATTGAGGCCGACGTGCTCGGCGCGCATGCCTTCGGGGAAGACGAGCACGCTGTAGCCGCGCTCGACCGACTCGCCAGCGTAGGCGAAGCTGCGTCGGAAGCCGCTCGACTTCGGCAGCGAGAAGGTGTTGAAGATGAGCACGGTCAGAAAATATTGTGCGAGCCAGCGCAGGCGCGTGTGCCAGGGCGTGCCGGCGGGAGGCCGTCGCCACCAGCGCAATCGTTCGCCCTCCATCGCGATGGCCGTGCGGCGGCGGAAGCGACCGGGCAGGGCGGCGAGAACGAGCGCGTGGTCGAAGTAGGTTATGTGGTTGCAGATAAAGAGGGCCGGCCCGCGCAAGGCCCGAAGGTTCCGAAGTCCGCGCACGCGCGTCCAGCAGAGCAGAGAAGTGATGGGCAGGACGACGAGGTAGAAGAGCGCGAGGCGCGCCCACGTCGCGGGGAAGCGCTGCGTCCAAGCGGGGTAAGGGTACTGCGGCGCGGACTGCTCCGTGATGCCGCCCGTCTGGATGATGCGCTCGATCTCTTCGGCGGTCGTCGCCGCCGTGAAGCTCGCCTCGTCAATCTCGATCTGGTAGCGGTCTTCGAGCGCGCTCAACAATTCGACGCGACCGAGCGAGTCGAGAGAGGAGAGGGGGTTAGGGGATAGGGGTTGGGGGTTGGGCAAATTTAGTCCGCTCAGGACTGACGCGGGCGAAGAGACCGCAGCCGCAGCCGCAGCAGTTGAGAGTTCATCCGGCCTAAGGCTTTTGTCCCCTGTCCCCTGTCCCCTGTCTCCAATCCCCAGCTTTTCGATGATCTCGCGCTTGCGAACCTTCTGCGTGGGCGTGCGCGGGAAGTCGGCTTCGGGCCAGACGTGCCAGCGTCGCACGCGCTGGTGGCGCGCAAGCGTCTCGTTGGCGCGCTCGACTGCCGGCGCGGGGTCTGCTTGCGGGTCGCGCATGATGAGGACGGCGAGCGGTTCGGGGCCGCGCGCGCCCTCGAAGCTGACGACGGCGCTCAGCTTGATTTCGGGCTGGCGGTTGAGCGCGGCCTCGATGTCTTCGGGGTGAATGTTGAGTCCCGCGGCGGTGACGATGGTCTCCTTCTTGCGCCCTTTGAAATAGATGTTGCCCTCCGCGTCCATCTCGCCGATGTCGCCGGTGGGGAGCCAGCCGCCTTCGTCGAGTGGCCGCGCCGCGCCGTCCTGCCAGTAGCCGGGCGAGACGTTCGCGCCGCGCACGAGAATCTCTCCGCCCTCGCCGAGCTTCAGCTCCTGGCCGGGCATCGCCTTGCCGACCGAGCCTCGGCCCGACTTGAACGGATGATTGACCGAGACGAGCGAAGCGGTCTCCGTCATGCCGTAGCCTTGCACAACCGCGAAGCCGAGCCGCCGCCAGAAGGTCTCGCTCTCGGCGTCGAGCGTCGCGCCGCCGGTGACGAAGGCCCAGAACTTCCAGCCGAAGTAGCGGTGGATGCGCCGGAACATCCAGAAGCGTCTGAGTGGATGCGCGCCCTCGGCTGCCGCGAGCCTGCGCTTCAACGCTTCGGCGCGACCCGCTGCGGCCTCGCGCCGCTCGACGTGCTCGCGCAAAGATTCGAGCATGCGCGGGACTGTGACGACGACCGAGATGCGCTGCGACTTGATGGCGCGCGCGATCTCCGAAGGGTTGAGCGAGTCCTGAAAGTAGACCTCGCCGCCGAGCAGTTGCGGCACGAAGAGGCCCATGAACTGCCCGAAGACGTGGCTGAGCGGCAAAAGGTTGAGGAAGCGAACCGGGTGGACGATGCGCTCCCAGCGCAGGTACTTCCCGATCTCCTCTTCGAGCGGCGCGAGGTTGGCGAGCAGGTTTCGGTGTGTGAGGCAGACGCCGCGCGGCTCCGACGTGGTGCCCGAAGTGTAGATGATCTCGGCGAGGTCTTCCGGGTCGAGGTCTCGCGACTCGAAAGGCTCTGCCGACCGGCCCGCAACCGTCTCGTCCAAATCTTCGAGCATGAGGAAAGGGATTCGGAGGCCCGAGCCGCGCTCTTTCGTCACGGCGCTGAGCAAGAGCTGTCGTGCCTTCGTCTGAGCGCAGACGCGCGCGGCGAAGTCGGGCGCGCTCTCAACGTCAAGCGGGACGACAATTGCGCCGCGCAGGGTGCAGCCGAAGAAGGCTGCGACCCACTCGGCGCTATTCGCCGCCCAGAAGACGACGCGCTCGCCCTTCCCAATCCCTCGCGCTTCAAGCTCGCGCGCGATGCGATAGGCCGTCTCGGCGACGCGCACGTAGGAGCGGCGCTCGACGCGCAGCCCGCGCCGTTCGGCGAAGGCCGTCGCACCGCCGCGCCGCCGGAAGTCTTCGAGGTAGCTGTTGAGCGAGGCGCGCATGAGTATCTGTGAAAGATTTTTGCAGCCCGCCCCACTCGTTGTCGAGTCGCGGCGTGAGCTGGGTGTATAATCGGCTTAAATCAAAACCCCGAACTCCCCCGCAGCTTTAAACGCGTGGCCTTCTAAGGCCGCGACTCGGAAGGAGTGTTTGCGGAATGGCGACGACAGCGGCTGACGTGCTCATTGAAGGAATCATCGATTGGGGTGTGGATACGGTCTTCGGCCTGCCGGGCGACGGCATCAACGGCATCATGGAGGCTCTGCGCACGAGGCAAGACCGCGTGCGCTTCATACAGGTTCGGCACGAAGAGGCCGCGGCCTTCATGGCCTGTGCCTACGCGAAGTACACGGGCCGTTTGGGGTGCTGCCTCGCCACGTCCGGCCCCGGCGGCATACATCTTCTGAACGGACTCTACGACGCGAAGCTCGACCAGGCTCCCGTCCTCGCCATCACCGGCCAGACCTACTCAGACCTCAAGGGCAGCAACTTCCAGCAAGAGGTCAACATGGTCGCGCTCTTCTCCGACGTGTCGGTCTACAATCAGGAGGTCATCAACCCGAACCAGGTGGCGATGCTCGCCGACGAAGCCTGCCGCCACGCGCTCAACCACCGCGGCGTCGCGCACATCACGTTTCCGGTCGACTATCAGGAGAAGGAGCCTTCCGGCCAGCTCTCGATGCACAAGCGCCAGACGCACACGTCCAAAGCCTGGCAGCCGCCTCTCGCCGTCCCCGATACGGAAGAGCTGCGGCTCGCCGCCTTCATCCTCAACGAAGCGAAGCGGCCCGTCATCCTCGTCGGCCAGGGCGCGCGCGGCGCGGGCCAAGAGGTGATTGAGATCGCCGACAAGCTGGGCGCGCCGGTCGTCAAAGCACTCTTAGGCAAAGAGGTCTTGCCCGACGAACATCCTCTGACGACTGGCGGCCTCGGCCTGCTCGGCACCGCGCCCTCGCAGGACGCGATGGAGAATTGCGACGCGCTGCTCATCATCGGCTCGTCGTTCCCCTATATGGAGTTCTTGCCGAAGCACGACCAGGCGAAGGGCGTGCAGATTGACGACAAGGCAGACCGCATCGGCCTGCGCTTCCCCGTCGAAGTCGGACTCGTCGGCGACGCCAGGCCCACCGTGGCCGCGCTCAGCCGCTACATCGAGCGCAAGAGCGACCGGAGCTTCCTCGAACAGGCGCAGGCCGCGATGAAAGAGTGGTGGGAGTTGCTGCGCACGCGCGCGATGCGCGACGAAGTGCCCATCAAGCCGCAGCGCGTCGCCTGGGAGTTGTCCGAACTCGCCGCGGAAGACGCGATCTTCTCGACCGACTCCGGCACGAACACGGTCTGGTCGGCGCAGTATTTCAGAATCAGGGCCGGGCAGAAGTTCAGTTGTTCGGGCACGCTCGCGACGATGGCTCCGGGCCTGCCTTACGCCATCGCGGCGAAGCTCGCTTACCCCGAACGCCAATCAATCGCGCTCGTCGGCGACGGCGGCTTCACGATGCTCATGGGCGAGTTCGCCACGGCAGTCAAGTACCAGCTGCCCATCGTCGTCGTCATCATCAAGAACAACGTGCTCGGCCAGATCAAGTGGGAGCAGATAGTCTTCCTCGGCAACCCCGAATACGGCTGCGAGCTGCAAGGCATCAACTTCGCGCAGTTCGCCGAAGCCTGCGGCGGGCTCGGCCTGCACGTCGAGCGCCCGGAAGAGATTCGCCCGGCGCTTGAGCAGGCCATCCGTTCGGGCCGGCCCGCGCTCGTCGAGGTCGTCGTTGACCCGAACGAGCCGCCGATGCCGCCGAAGGTCACGGTCGCGCAGGCTGCACACTTCGCCGAGGCGCTCGCGAAAGGTACGCCCGGCGGCGGCCAGATCGCCCTGACCATCTTCCGCGACAAGCTGAACGAGCTTCTGTGAGCGCGGGCCGAAGAGATTTTGAAGGCCGCGGCGTCTCGGTCGGAGTCGTGATTCGGCTCATGGCGAGGGGTGACAGGCGGCACAGACCTGTGCGGGCCGGCGCGTGTAATTTTTATGTCGGTGAAATCCAGTTGGCTAACAGACGAACGGAGGTGACAAGATGAAAGAGAGGGGCTTCACAATGCCCGAGCTTGGGCTCATCGCCAGCACGCGCGGCATGCTCGGTGCCGGGCTGGCGCTCCTTGTCGGAGACAGGCTCGACCCGCAGACGCGCCGCGCGCTCGGCTGGACGCTCTTCCTCGTCGGCGCGCTCAGCTCAGTCCCGCTAATCGCACACGTTCTCCACAAGCCGAGCCTGAACGGCGACGCCGCTGGCGCGACGCGCGAGGGCTGAAGCTCTCACGCGACTTTAAACTCGCCGCCTCTTAAACCGAGACGCCGGGTGAGTTGATTAAACAGAGCGGCCCGTTGAGTTGACTAAGCGGAGACGCCGGTCGAGCTGACGCGCTGCGTGCCGCCGCCACGGAAAAACTGTCGCGCGCGCGCCGAAAGCCTGTGCCAGGCCGTCGGCCTGACTCCCGGCGGCTGTCCGCCGTCTGGCGTGCCGCCCTCCATCAGGCGGCTCGCCGCCGCGACGCACACGTCGCAGATGTAAACCCTCGGCCCCGCGACCAGCTTCGAGACTTCCTCATCCTTCTTCCCGCAGAAAGAGCAACGGAGCTGCCTTAGCCTGAACATTTTGTTTACCTCCGCCCGCGCCGCGCGGGCAGCACACAATCTACATTAGAGAAGGCGCAATGAAAAGAAGGCGATGAGGCTTCGGGTTGCATGAGCCATCAAGCCCGCCGCAGTTAAAGCGTGAAGATCTCTTTGACCTCATTTATTTTTAAATTCGTCTTCGCCAATCGAAAGCGAATGCAGTTCTCCGCTGGGGTCGGGCTGAAGCTCGACTATCTGGTAAGGATGTAGCCTGAAGTCAAAAGACTCGGCAAACTTGGTGAAAGACTGATCCCTCAGGAATCTTTGAGTATCAGAGTCCCAATCCGTCCCCTCGCTAAGGAGTATGTAATAGAGCCCGGTGCTGATATTTTGCACGGTCGCTCTATTGCCCGCGTGCACGTAAAAGAAGCGTCGGGGCTGCATTGATTGACTCTCCACAAGCTTCACCGCGATGTCATACGGGCCGGGGTTGACGATTGTCAGCCGCCCGCGTCCTTTAGGCCCTTGAGGCGGGGTGAGCTCCTTGCCGTTCGCGGGGCGCGCGTGTGGTCGGCTTAGCTCGGAAGGTGGGGCCGACAAGTTCGCACTCTCTGCCATCGTCGGGGAAGCGTCTGCCGCCGGAGTCGGCGGCGGCTCGCTTGTCGAAGAGCTGTTGTTTACTACGGCGGGCGGTATTGCTTGTCTGCTTCGCGAGATGAAAACGGCGAAGATTACGAGCAGGACGAGGGCTAAGCCTACCAGCGTAAAAATACGAGGCCCGCGAGGGCCGGTTGCTTTTGGTAGATGCGCGCGGCACTGCCCGCACACAGGTTGACGCAGACGTGCCATTCCTCCATCCACGCGATTCAAAGCGCCACACCGCGTGCAAATTATGATCGGCATATCCTGAAATCCTGACCCGGGTTGAGAGGAAGCGGTCAACTACTATCCGAGCGGCACCGTCCGCCGGATAATACATGAAAACGTGAGATTAGCAATAGATCGAATTACGTCGTGCCGACGCTAACTAAATGTCCGCCCCTTCGTCCGTCCGGGCGAATCCGCGTTCCCGTGCCGGCCTCAATCGTCAGGCTACCGCTTTCTTAAGACCAGGACAATTATGCCCGCATACCGTTTTAAAAAAGGGAGCGCTCTGAAGAGGCTGAAATCTATCCTTTCCAGGCGCGACGGTTCTTTACTTTCGGGATTCCGGATGAATCGGTCGAGCCGCGAGAGTAGCAGGAAGTGTTCCACAGAGGAGTCGGGGTAGAGTCTTCTGGCGAGCGCGAGATCGTCGTCGGAAAGTTTTCTCTCGTCCGCCGTGACATGACGATTGAGCGACGCCTCTTTCGGGGCCAGCCACGTCCCGAACCTCGTCTCCCTGAGCGCATCAAACACGGGGGCGCGGACGGGTTCATGGAAGACCGCTAGGCCGCCCGGCTTGAGCACTCTCGCGCACTCCGCGAGCGACTCGCCGATGTTGACGTGATGGAGAATGTCAACGCCGGCGATCACGTCAAAAAACTCGTCCTCGTAGTCGAGCGACTCCGCCGCGCTGACGGAAAAATGCGTCCTCTCCGCGACGCCGTACTTCTGCGCCAGACGCTCCGCGATGGAGATGTTACTAGGCGAGAGGTCGAAGCCGAAGACCTCGTAACCGATTTTGGCGAAGATCAGAGAGTTCGTCCCCGCGCCGCACCCGAAGTCCAAGAGCCTCTGGCCTTCCGAGCTGAAGTGCTGCTTCACGATCTCCACGACGCGCCAGTAGGAATTCCAGGGGCGCACCTCTTCCCCGGAGATGACATCAAAGTTGACCTCGGACGGCTCGTTGCGTTTAGAGAACTCGTTGTAGAATTCGAGCTCCCGCCGCTGCCTCTCCGTCAGTTCTATGTTGGACATAAAGTAGCTTCACAGCTCACTTCAGCGAGGGACTGTCTCGCCCGACACATTGCCAGAGGCCGTAATGTTAATAACTACCCCGCGGAGCGTCGCACGCGTTACCCGTTCCACACTTTATCAGAAGACCATGCTTCTCATCCGCCGCGCTTTTCGCCGAATGATATTCAAAAAAGCGCAGCTGGCAAAATATTTTTACGCGCCGCCAGGCGGCGTAGCGCGCCGCCTTCGACCGAGAGGGTGACGGAAGAGCTGAGCGCGCGCGAGCGGTAGACGCGCTCGGTCGCCTTCTGAAAGTCGGCTGCCGTGGCCTTCGGGATTTCCATGAACCTTTGCGGGTTTCTATCCACGAGCGGGAACCAGGAGCTTTGAACTTGAATCATGATGCGGTGGCCGCGGCGGAAGGCGTGGTAAACGTCGGGCATCTGGAAGTTGATTGCGGCAGGCTTGCCGGGCGTGAACGCCACGGGGCGCTCGAAGCCTTCGCGGAACTTGCCGCGGAAAGGCTCGCCGCGGACGAGTTGCTGGTAGCCGCCCATTCGAACCAGATTCGGCGGCGGGGCTTGGCCCGGCGTGGCCGCAGGCTGCGGGTATGTGCCGGGGTAAACGTCCACGAGCTTGACGACGAAGTCGGAGTCGGTGCCGGTGGTCGAGACGTTAAGGCTGACTTTGATGGGGCCGGCGATGATGAGGTCGTCGTCGAGCGGCTCGGTCTCGTAGGTGAGAACATCTGGGCGCTCGGAGGCGAAGCGCTGGTCTTCGGTGATGTAGTCGGAGGTCATGCCGCCGACGACGTAGCCGAGGAAGGGAACCGGGTGGTTCGGGTCGCTCGTGTATTCGTCGAAGGCTTCGCGGCCTTCGTCGGTTGGTGCGCCGTCGCTCAGGCGTCCGGCTGAGCTGAAGTAGAGAGTGAGCGGCGTCGTGTCCTTCGGCGGCCAAGCGTCGAGCCGTCGCCACTCGTTGATGCCGGTGAGGAACATGAAGGCTTCGGGGAGGTCTGCGGGTCGGTCTTTGAGGTAGTGCATGAAGAAGGGGAACTGTATCTGCTCGCGGAAGAACTCGCCGGTCTTGACGGCGAAGTTCAGATTGCCGAGCCGGTCGCCTTCGAGCCGCGCCCAGCCGCCGTGCGGCCAGGGCCCCATGACGAGCTGGTTGACCGTGCCCGGATTATTCTTCTCGACGGCGCGGTAGATGTGAAACGGCCCCATCGGGTCTTCGGCGTCGAACCAGCCGCCGACGTTCAGGACGGCGCAATGAACATTGTTCATGTGCTGCCAGAGCGAGCGCTTCTTCCAGAAGTCGTCGTAGGTCGTGTGGTCAACGATCTCCTGCCAGTAGCGCGCCTCGCCGCCGAGCAGGCGCTCGTTGGCGGTCGCGAGCGGCCCCATGCCCAGGTAGAACTGGTAGCCGTCGGGCGTGCCCGCGTCGAAGGGGACGCGCGGGCGCGGCGGCTCCGGGCCGTCGCGGCGCGGCACGAACGAAGAATAGAAGCTGAAGTTGGCGGCGAGCATGAAAGCGCCGTTGTGATAAACGTCGTCGCCCATGTAGTAGTCCGCTGTGGGCGCTTGCGGCGAGGCGGCCTTCAGCGCAGGGTGCGAGTCGATGATGCTGGCGGCGACGTGAAAGCCGGGCTGCGAGATGCCGACCATGCCGACGCGCCCGTTGTTGTTCGGCACGTTTTTCAGGAGCCACTCGATGGTGTCGTAAGTGTCCGTGCTCTCGTCGACGTCCTTCGGCCCGCGCTTATCAGGCACGTATGGGCGGACTTGTTGGAACTCGCCCTCCGACATGTAGCGCCCGCGCGCGTCCTGATAGACGAAGATGAAGCCCTCGCGCTCGAAGCTCTCCGAGGGGCCGAGCGCCGCGCGGTAGTTGTCCACGCCGTAGGGCGCGACGCTGTAGGGCGTGCGCGTCAGGAGGAAAGGGTAGCGCTGCGAGCTGTCCTTCGGCACATAGACCTGCGTGAAGAGGCGCACGCCGTCGCGCATCGGCACGCGATACTCGTACTTCGTGTAGCGCGCGCGCACCTGATCGCTGTTCGGCGGCGCGGTCTGTGCCGCGGCGAAAGAGCAGAAAAGAATGATGCCCGCAAAGGCTCTGAGAGAGACGGCTTTGAACACGCTCGCGTTCCTCCTGTGGCGTTTGGCGGGATGATATGTCCGTTTCGCCGTCGGCGCAAAGCTGCGGGCCGTGCTCGCTCGAAGCTCTCTTGATTCCGTCCAAGCTTGGGCTTTGAGCGAGTAAGGTTCACCGCAGAGGCGCAGCAGCACGCGGAGGAAGCGCAGAGGCTTGAGCTGTCATGCCC
>JALZHC010000282.1 GCA_030914105.1 Acidobacteriota bacterium | reverse complement strand
GTATTACGGCAATGACACCTGGAAGATGCGCCCGCGCCTGACGCTCAACCTCGGCATGCGCTGGTCGCGCTACTCGCCGGCCTACGCCAACGACAACCACATCAGCAACTACATTCCGAGCCTCTTCAACGGCACGAACCCCTTGAGCGGCCTCGTCACTGCCGACAACGCCGGGGTCGCCGGCCTTGGACGCTCGCTCGTCAAGCCCTACAACGGCGGCTACCAGCCGCGCGTCGGCCTGGCCTGGGACGTTTTCGGCGACGGCAAGACCGCCATGCGCATGGGCTTCGGTCGCTTCATGGGTCGCTCGAACGTCATCGAAGACATCCTGCGCATGAACGGCAACCCGCCCTGGACGACGACCGTCAACTCCAACTGGGGCGGTGACGGGGCCTCGCGCCTGAGCGACGACCCGACCTTCCGCAGCCTCGACACCATCAACCCCGGCCTCCGCAACGCCGTCGCCGGCGTCAGCACCAGCACGGGCTTTAACGCCGTCTCGACCACCTTCCGTCCGCCCGACAGCTACCAGTGGAACCTGACGGTCTCGCGCGAGGTCGTCAAGAACACGGTGCTTGAGGTCTCCTACATCGGCAACGAGGGCCACCACATCTGGCGGCGCGGCGTCAACTTCAACGACGTGCTGCCGCAGAACCGTGCGAAGGTCGCGCAGGCCTTTATCAACCAGAACCCGAACCTCTCGACCATCGTCACGCAGAGCCGCAGGTTCCCGAACCTCGGCCCGATCACGATGAGCGAGTCTACGGGCAACTCCAACTACAACGCGTTGCAGGTGTGGCTCAACCGACGCTTCACCGACCGGCTCTCCTACTCGGTCGCCTACACCTGGGGCCACGCGCTCTCCGACGTTCCGCTGACCTCCTTCACGTCGGGGACGACCGACCCGTTCAACTACCATCTGGACTACGGCGACGCCGACCTCGACCGCCGTCACACGTTCGTCGCTAATGCCGTCTACGTGATGCCGTCGTTCAAGAAGTGGATGGGCCACGCCGGCGACCAGATCATCGGCGGCTGGCAGCTCAACACCATCGTCACATACCTGAGCGGCATCCCGCTCGACGTCTACAGCGGCGTCAACGCCAACTACAACGGCCTCGCGGCCACGCCCAACAACGGCGGCCTCAGGCCCAACCTCGTCCCCGGCGTGCCCCTCTACCTGCACACCGGCGACCCGACGCAGTACCTGAACCCGGCGGCCTTCGCGCTGCCCGCGCTCGGAACCTTCGGCAACCTGAGCCGCGGCACGGTGCGCCAGCCGAGCATCAAGAACGTGGACTTCTCGCTCAACAAGAACTGGACGATGGCCGAGCGCTACCACCTCCAGTTCCGCGCGGAGTTCTTCAACCTCTTCAACCACCCGAACTTTAACGGGTTCGGCAACACCGCGTTCATCTTCAACCAGCCGAGCGTCGGGGTCATCACGACCCGGCCCAACGGCTCTTTCGGTGTGCTCAACAGTGACCTCGGGCCGCGCAACATCCAGTTCGGCATCAAGCTGAACTTCTGATATAGTACGGCCAGAGCCGAAACGCGGACGGAGGGCTTCCCGACCTACTCGGCCCTCCGTCCCTTTTTTTGCCGCTTTAGATTTCCGCTTTAAAGAAGAAGTCCCGAACGATGTTCTTACGCTCGACCTTCCTTCCCCTCCTGCTGCTCTTCGTCTTCCAAACGCCCCAAAGCGGCATCCGCGAGCACTACGAGGCCGCCGAGCGCGCGCGCCGCGCCGGCGACCTTGCCGCCGCCGAGCGCGAGTACGCCGCCACACTCGGCGAAGCCTACGCGCAGCTCGGAAAAATCTACTCCGCTGAGAAGAGGTACCCGGAGGCCTCCGAGGCGCTCGAAGCGGCGGCGCGCTACCATCCCGACTCGCAGGACGTGCTCGTTGCTCTCTCCATCGCCTACTTCGACGCGGGCGACTACAAGAAGGCTCTCGTGCCCGCCGAGCGCGCCGCCACGCTCGCCCCGCGGAGCGTCGGCGCGCACCACATGCTCGGCAAGACCCGCTTCATGCTCGGCGACTTCCCCGCCTCGGTCTCCGAGCTTGAGGCCGCACTCAAACTCGCGCCCGACGACTACGACATCGCCTACACGCTCGGACTCGCGCACCTCAAGCAGCACGAGCTTGCGCCCGCCCGCCAGATTTATGACGGCATGCTCGCGCGCCTCGGCGACCGCCCGCAGCTCCACATCATCTTCGGTCGCGCATACCGCGAGACCTCCTTCCTGCCCGAAGCGGTCGAGGAGTTCAAAAAGGCAGTCGCGCTCGACCCGCACTTCCCGCGCGCGCACTACTACCTCGGCCTTACTTATCTTCTGAAAGATGGCGCTTCGCGCCTCGACGACGCCGCCGCGGAGTTCCGCGTCGAGCTCGACAGCAACCCCGAAGAGTTCTTCGCCAACTACTACCTCGGCGTCGTCTACGTCATCCAGCGCAAGTGGGACGAGGCCATCCGTCTCCTTGAGAAGGCCACGCGCATCGAGCCGAACAACCCTGACCCATACTTTCACCTCGGCCAGGCTTACCAGGCCGTCGAGCGTCATCAGCAGGCCATCGAAGTCCTCCGCAAGTCAATCGCGCTCAACCCTGAGCTGAGCCACAATGACTATCAGGTGACGACCGCACACTACCGGCTCGGCCAATCGCTCGTGAAGACCGGACAGAAGGAGGAAGGCGAGCGTGAGTTGCAACAGGCCGCCGACCTCAAGGCCAAGTCGTTCTCGCGCGACAAGGAGAAGGCCGAAGCTTACCTGAACGCCTCCGACCTGCACGAACGCAACGGCAAGTTCCCCGAAATGGTCTCCGCCGAGGGCGTCGTCGCCGACGCGGCCGCGCCGGACGAGAAGGCCGCGAAGGACTTGAAGGAGGGCGAGGACTACTACTCGCGAGTCGTCGCCAGCGTCCACAACGACGTGGGACTTCTGCACGCCGACCGCCAGGACTTCCGCGGCGCGGCGGAGCAGTTCCGCCTGGCCTCGAAGTGGAACCCGCGCCTCGAAGGGGTCGACTTCAACCTCGGACTGGCCGCTTACAAGGCGGAGATGTACAAGGACGCGATCCCGCCGCTCGAAAGGGTTCTGGCCTCCGCCCCTTCGAACGCGCAGGCCAGGCAGCTCCTCGGCATGAGCTACTTCATGGCCGAGGACTACGCCAAAGCTTCGGCCATGCTGACGGAAGTGGTTGCGCTCAAGCCCGACAACGTCGGCCTCTACTACACGCTCGCGCTCTCGCTCATCAAGCAGGGCAAGCAGTCGGAGGCCGATCAGGTCATCCGGCAGATGGTCGCGACGGGGGGCAACAGCCCGCAGCTTCACATCGTCCTCGGACAGGCCTACTACGAGCAGGGCGACACGGCCCACGCGCTTGAAGAACTGAAGGCCGCGCTCGCGCTCGACGCCAGGACACTGCTCGCGCATTACTACACTGGCCTGATCCATCTCAAGGACGGAAAATTTGACGACGCCGTGCGCGAGTTCGAGGCCGAGCTAACGCTTAACCCCGCAGACCTCCAGGCCAAGTACCACCTCGGCTTCGTCCTGCTCGCGCGCCAGGACTCAGAGCGCGGCATCCGCACGTTGCGCGAGGTCGTCGCCGCCAGGCCCGACTTCGCCGAAGCGCGCTACGAACTCGGTAAGGCCCTGCTCCAGCAGGGGCAGTTGCGCGAGGCGACCGAGAATCTTGAGGCCGCGGCCCGACTTGCGCCCGACAAGTCCTACGTCCACTTCCAGCTCGCGCGCGCCTACCAGGCCGCGGGCCGCAAGGCCGACGGCGATAGCCAGCTCGAACTCTACAAGCAACTGAAAGAGAAGGAGCGGACTCAAACCACTCCGTAAAAGTTCAAAGAGGGTTCCAGAGGTGGCCGGCCTTGCCCACTAAACCAGCCCGACTCCCATCATCCAAAACAGCCCGACTCCTCGCGCCGCTTGTCGCGCAGGTTCTCCTGGCGGCCTACGCCTTCGCCGTCCCTCCCGCCGAAGTCCGCTTCACCGACATCACCGAGCAGGCCGGCATCCAGTTCCGCCACGTCGCCTCGCCCGAAAAGAAATATATTGTCGAGTCGATGAGCGGGGGCGTGGCGCTCTTCGACTACGACAACGACGGCCTGCTTGATATCTACTTCGTCAACTCGCTCAACGTTGACATGGTGAAGTCCGGCGGCAAAACCCGGAGCGCGCTCTACCACAACAACGGCGATGGAACCTTCAAGGACGTAACAGATAAGGCAGGCGTCGGCGATGTGGGCTGGGGCATGGGCGCGGTCGTCGGAGACTACGACAACGACGGCTTCGATGATTTATATGTCACCTGCCTCGGCAAGAACCATCTCTTCCACAACAACGGTAACGGAACCTTCACGGACGTGACAGACAAGGCCGGCGTCGGCGACCCGCGCTGGTCAACCGGCGCGGCCTTCTTCGATTACGACGGCGACGGGCGGCTCGACCTCTTCGTCGCGAACTACGTTGACTTCGACATCAACCACCTGCCCGAATTCGGCAAGGGGCGCACCTGCCAATACAAGGGCGTACCCGTGCAGTGCGGCCCGCGCGGATTGCCCGGCGCGGGCGACTCGCTCTATCACAACAACGGCGATGGAACCTTCACCGATGTCTCGAAGAAGGCCGGCGTCTCCGACCCCGAAGGCTACTACGGCCTCGGCGTCATCGTCTCGGACTTCGACGACGACGGCCTTCAGGACATCTACGTCGCCAACGATTCGACCCCCAATTTCCTCTACCACAACAACGGCGACGGCACGTTCAAAGAGATCGGCTTCACTTCCGGCACCGCCGTCAACGACAACGGCAGCGAGCAGGGCAGCATGGGCGTCACCTTAGGCGACTACGACCACGACGGGCGTCTCGACCTCTTCGTCACGAACTTCGCCGACGAGTACAACACGCTCTACCACGCCGACGCCAAAAACTCCTTCACGGATGTCTCCTACAAGGCGAAGGTCGCCGAGGTGAGTCTGCCTTACGTCGGCTGGGGCACGAAGTTCTTCGACTACGACAACGACGGCTGGGTTGACCTCTTCGTCGCCAACGGCCACGTCTACCCGCAGCTCGAAAACTACCGCCAGCGCAAGCTCGTCCACCATAACAATCGCGACGGCACTTTTACGGAAGTCGCAGAGCAGCTCGGCCCCGCGCTCGCCGAAAAGCGCGTCGGCCGTGGCGTCGCCTTCGGCGATATTGATAACGACGGCGACGTTGACCTCGTCGTCGGCGACCTCGACGGCCCGCCGCAACTGCTGCGGAACGACGGCGGCGACGCGAACAATTCCGTCGTCATTAAGACCGTCGGCACGAAGAGCAATCGCGACGGCATCGGCGCGCGTGTTAAAGTCGTCGCCGGCGACCTCTCGCAGGTGGACGAGGTCAGAAGCGGCGGCAGCTACATCTCGCAGAGCGACTTAAGGCTGCACTTCGGGCTTGAGAAGCGGACGAAGATCGACCTCATCGAAGTCCGCTGGCCGAGCGGCGCGGTCGATAAGATCACGAACGCGGGCGCGGGCAAGATTCTGACGATCAAGGAAGGCCAGGGCCTCGTCGAGCAGAAAGATTTCAAGAGTGCCGCGCGGCGATGAATGAAGTCGGGCGCGAGAGCGCAGATACAGTACCGCGAGCGGTAGCAAGCGGGTCTTAACTTCAAAGTATCGGCCTTGCTTTATAAT
>JALZHC010000281.1 GCA_030914105.1 Acidobacteriota bacterium | reverse complement strand
GCGCGGGCGCAGGCTCCGCTTCGGGCGCGGCCGCGTGCGCGGGGACGACCTCCATGACCGAGAGATTGTCGGTTAGAAGATACTTGCCGACGGCGCGCCTGATCTCTTCGGGCGTGACGGCGAGGTAGCGTTCCATCTCCGTGTTGAAGAGGTTCGGGTCGCCGTCGTAGAGGGCGTACTCGGCGAGGCGTTGCGCGCGGTAGAGCGTGGACTGGCGGCTGCGCACGGCGTCGTTGAGGAGCGTGTTGCGAAGCTTCTCCATCTCTTCGGGCGTGGGGCCTTCGTCGGCGAGCCGCTTGATCTCTTCCTGCATCGTCGCGCGAATCTCTTGCGTGGTGCGGCCCGGCTTCGGGATGGCAAAGACGTAGACGGTCGAGGGGCCGCGACGCTCGCCCACTCCGCCCTGGATGGCGACGACCGACTCCTCGCCCTTGACGAGACGCTGATAGAGGCGCGAGCTGTCGCCGTCGAGCAGGAGGTCGCTGGCGAGCGAGAGCGAGTAGTAATCTTCGGTGCGCCGCGCGGGCACCTTCCAGCCGAGCATGATGGCGGGCAGTTGCGCGAAGGGGTCGGGGTAGGTCTCGCCGAGCGCGGCGACCTCCGCAGGCTCGTTCACGTCGACGGGCGCGGGCGCGGGCTGCGGCGGGATGGAGGCGAAATATTTTTCGACGAGCGCGCGCGCTTCCTGAGAGTCGAAGTCGCCGCAGACGGCGAGCACAGCGTTGTTGGGCGCGTAGTAGACGCGGAAGAATTCGCGCACGTCGTCAATCGTCGCGTCGTCGAGGTCTTCCATCGAGCCGATGGTCGAATGCGCATTGCGCGGGTTGCGATAGATCAGCTCGTTGAGGCGGAGGAAGGCGTTCGAGTAGGGGCGGTTGTCGTAGTTGAGCCGCTTCTCCTCCTTGACGGCGTCGCGCTGGTTGTCGAGGTTCTCCTGCGTGACCTTGAGCGAGCGCATGCGGTCGCTCTCCAGCCAGAGGGCGAGCGGCAGCTGGCTGGCCGGCAGCGTCTCGAAGTAGTTGGTGCGCTCCGAAGAGGTCGTGCCGTTCATCGTGCCGCCGTTGTTGAAGATGTACTGGAAGTGGCCGGCCTTCGGCACGTTCTCCGAGCCCTGGAACATCATGTGCTCGAAGAGGTGGGCAAAGCCTGTGCGCCCCTCGCGCTCGTTGCGCGAGCCGACGTCGTAGTAGACGGCGACGGAGACGACCGGCACCGAGTGGTCTTCGCTGAAGACGACGCGCAGGCCGTTCGCCAGCGCGAACTGCTCGATGGGAATCTGAGGCAGCGTGATGGTTGACAAACGAACCTCCGAAGAAAAGGATGAAGGATGAAGGCGGAAGGATGAAGTGAAGACGAAGTCGCGGCTGCCGCGCTTTCATCCTTCATCCTTCCGCCTTCATCCTTCTCTGCTAATCATGCCGCGCAGCTCGGCCCTCAGGCGCTCGATCTCGGAGAGCTTCTGCGAGACGCGCTCGAAGAGCGGGCCTTGCGCCTTGATGCCCTCGTCTATGAGGAAGGCCGCGGCCTCGGCGCGGCTGCGGAAGACTCCGGCCTGCACGAGCTGTTCGAGCCGCTCCTGCGCGTCGTGCGAGAGCTTGACGGCAACGACGTAGTCGTCCTTCGCCGAGAGCGCGCGCTCGACCGTGCGGCTGATGTCGCGACCGATGGAGGCGAGCGATTCGGGGATGCGCGAGGCGATGTCGCGCACCGAAGAGGAGACGCGCTCGCCGCCGGCCGACGCCTCGTCCTCGGGCAGCATCAGGTCGTCGATGGGTTCGATGATTTCGGGGTCAACGGGGTCGTTAGGGGTGCTCATCTGCGATAAACCTCCTCTGTCAAGTCGGGCGGCGGGACTCAACCAGAGTCCCCCGTCCGGCTTTACGTCTCCGGCGCGACCGTCTGTTCCTGCGAACTACTTGCCAGCATTCTAAGGTCGCGCCAGAGGCGATGGCAAGCATGGGCAGACGGCAGGAGCAGGAGGCAGACGGCAGGAGAAAAACATTCTCTGTCGAACGGTCGGAGAGGAAGCGGCGACGCTAGCTAAAGCTTAAACAGGAGGAGTACGACGGCGAGCGCGCCCGCGATGCACAGCGCCGTGCCGACGAGCCGGAGCCATTCGAGTATTCGTCAGGAGCCGGAGACCGAGGCGGGCACGACGAGCTCCGCGCAGGCAGCGGCGCACGCGAGCTTGAGCCACGCGGGCATCTCGGCGAACTGACGCACCGCGCGCCGGATCGCGCGAGACAGCAGCACACGCCTCTTCCTGGCGAACTTCTTGCGTCGAGTCTCGCTGTGCATCCGTGAGTTAAAAATGGGAAGCCCGTCGGCTTGTCATCGCGAAACCGTCGCCGTTGATGTCCAAGAGGATGGGCGAGCCGGCGCACGACCCGCAGCCGTCACAGGTGCATGTGGCCGGGTCGTAGTCGCCGTCGTTTCGCGTACAGGAGGAGATGAACGCGTCGGAGCGCCCGCAGGTGCCGTTGCCGAGGAGGGTAAAGCCCGAGATGCAGTTGCCGCCGCCGCCGCAATAGCCGTCGTCGCCCACGCCGTAGCAACCAGTCGTGCCGCTGTCCCAGTAGTAGCCCGCATCCGAGCAGGAATTCTGGCTCGTGTAAGTATCCGCTGGGCACGTCGGCGCGAACGTGTGCGTGTGCGATGACCCGATGTTACAGCCTAGCTCGCCGCAGACCATCAGGTCGGTAACCTGCGACCACACGTTGTTTGCATTGAAGCCCGCTTGATGAAACACTGGAGGACATTGATGGGGATACGTCGTGGCGCAATCACCAGGGCCGTAGCTTAGCCCGCAGCAGAGGCCGTACTCGGACACGGTCTGAAGACCAGCGAGTCCTCTCGATAGAGACCGTTGGCGCAGCTCCCAGCAGCCTGACATGAGCCTGTCTCGCCTTCCGTTTCGGTCGCCGTGATAACGCAGCCGAAGGCGGACGGCGCGAGCAGCGCCCAAACGAGCGCGCACAGAAGAACGTCCACAAACTTTCGGACAGGTATCCTTATGGCTGCCGTTCACCCCCTCTCTTCGCCTCCGTCACGCCGTCACGCGCGTGTACGTCGAAAACCTTTTGGCGTTCCGCCTTGGTCACGTCTAGGTCTTTCTTTTCGCCCACCCCCGTACCGTCGGCGAATATCACAGCTTTCAGGACGATTGGCCTATTCAGTATAGCCCCCCCCTGTAGTGAGAAAGTGAGTCGCGCGACGGAATGCGGCTCTATGGCAGGCGGCTGACCGGGTAGCGTGCCCCCGTGAGCACCCTGCAACTCATCGCCGCCCTGAACCAGGAAGGACTCAACGTCCTTGTCAGTGTCGTTGCGGACGAAGACGGAGAGTACCTGATTTGTTTCGTCCGCGGCGGCTGATTCAATGTAAACGCCCGCGTCGCGAGTCTTCGAAATAAGTTGAGGGGTCGCGGGCGGACTCACTTGGGCTGTCCCCGCCCTATTGACCGGCTGCGGCTTTCCCGGCTTGTTGTCTCTAGCCGCCAAGACTATTAACGAGGATACGATCACGATGATTATCGCCACCGCGGCGAGGGTTCGTTTTCTCATAAGCTGTCCTTTCGTCAAACGTTGAGGTTTTCGGTTTGACGCCGCGACGTTCGTGGCGCGGCATGAATGAAACCACAACCCGCCGCCCGTGTAAAGATTTTTACGGCATCAATTCCTGCCCGCCCGGTTGCCCGAAATCTTTTCAACGAGCCGCTCAATCCCGGCCCCTGCCGTCTGCCTCCTTGATTTGCAACCTTGCCGCTTCAGCCCTCATCCATTACACTACACCGCGCTGCCTTTTCGGAACGAGGCGGAGGTTCGGACAACTTGGACGAGGCGGGCCGAGACGACCGTCGGGTCGCGCGGACGCCTCGGTCGGCCCTGAGTTTCAACTGAGGTTTTCCCTGTGAAAAAGAGAATTTCGACCGCGCTCGCGACCCTTCTGCTGCTCGCGCTCTCGCTGCCTGCGCTCGTCATCGCGCAGCAGACCGGCTCGCACCCACCCATCGTGCCGGCCCCTGGCCGCCCCGTCACGCCCCCGAACGTCGCCCCCGCGCCGGGCGCGCGCACGTCTTCGCGCCGCCCGCACGTCGAGGCCACCGAGGCCGTCGAGTCGGACGTGGCCGAGGCGCTCTCCGTCATCCAGGACAACTACGTCGACGGCAACAAGCTCAACTATAACGACGTCTTCAAGTCCTCGATCATCGGCATGCTGCGCACGCTCGACCCGCACTCGAACTACTACGACGCGAAAGAGTTCGAGGAGCAGCGCGCCGACTGGCGCTCGGAGTATTACGGCATCGGCGCGACCATCGGCGACCGCAAGCTCGGCAAGGATACCGACACCTACATCCTCGCCACCTTCGAGGGCACGCCGGCCTTCCGCGCCGGCCTCCGCTTCGGCGACCGCATCGTCGCCATCGACGGCGATTCGGTGAAGGGCAAGCCTTCGGGCGACGTGCGCGACCGTCTGCGCGGGCCGCGCAACACCGTCGTCAAGGTCACGGTCGAGCGCGCCTCGACGGGCCAACAGGAGACGGTCGAGATCACGCGCGACGCCGTCCCGCAGCCGACCGTGCCGGACGCATACTTCATCAAGCCCGGCGTCGGCTACATAGACATGACGCGCGGCTTCAACTACACGACCGCCGACGAGTTCATCTCGGCGCTCGACTTCCTGCGCACGCACGGCATGACCGGCCTCGTCGTTGACCTGCGCAACAACGGCGGCGGCATACTCGACCAGGCTGTCCACGTCGCCGAGCAGTTCCTCCAGAGCGGCCAGACCATCCTGACGCAAAAAGGTCGCGGCATGCGCGGCGCGGAGCACGAGTACAAGTCGGAGAACCGCGCGCCCGACCAGACGCCGCTCGTCGTCTTAGTCAATCGCGGCACGGCCTCGGCCAGTGAGATCGTCGCCGGTGCCTGGCAGGATCACGACCGTGCGCTCATCGTCGGCGAGACCTCCTTCGGCAAGGGCCTCGTCCAGAGCATCATGCCGCTCGAATACGGCACGGCGCTGACCTTAACGACCTCGAAGTACTACACGCCTTCGGGCCGCCTGATTCAGCGCGACTACTCGAACCAGAGCTTCTACGACTACATCTACGGGCGTCTGAACGGCACGGTTGACGAGGCGCAGGCCGAGAAGCCGAAAGGCCCGGAGACGCACACGGACACGGGCCGGCCCATCTACGGCGGCGGCGGCATCACGCCCGACGAGGCCATCAAGGCGCGCACGCTCTCGGCCCCGCAGTTGCGTCTGATTGACCCGATCTTCGCCTTCGCGCGCGAGCTGGTGAACGGTCGCGTCTCCGGCTTCAACGACTACAAGGTTCCGGGCATGCCCGACTTCGAGCACAACGTCGGCGCGTCGGACTTCGTCGTTGACGACAAGGTCTTCAAGGCGTTCAAGGAGTTCGTCGCCACGCACGCCGAAGACTACAAGGCGACCGACGCGCAGCTCGACCGCCAACGCGACTTCATCGCGCGCCAGATGCGCTACGACCTGACGACCGCCGCCTACGGCTCGGTCAAGGCCACGCAGGTTCTCATCTTCGACGACCCGCAGGTGACGAAGGCCATCGATTCTCTGCCGCGCGCGCGCGACCTCGCCACGGCGGCCATGCGCGGGCGCAACCCGCAGACCAAGTCGTTCGAGTAAAACGCTTCCGCTTTCGGAGCGGCGGCGGCAGACGAAAAGAGGCGC
>JALZHC010000861.1 GCA_030914105.1 Acidobacteriota bacterium | reverse complement strand
AGGATGTGCGCGGCGTCGGCCCAGAAGAAGGGCGAGACCTTGCGCGCGGCCTCCATCGCGGCTGAAGTGCTGAGGCGCTGTAGGTGTTTGATGTAGACGCTGCCGCGATAGTATCCGCCCTCTGACCCGCCGGCGCGGTGGACGCACTCGCGCACGCGGTACTCCTGTTCGCTCATCTGTCGCCTGACCTCAACTCGGTCGGAATTCAAGTGTTGAAAATCTTGAGGCGTGGTGGCCCGCTGCCGGGCGCGCGTGAGTGTTTAGCACGGCGGGTGTGTGCGCGTCGTTGCGTTGCGGTTACAAAACTATTATTTTGCTCCCGCCCTTCTGGAAAGGAACCACCCGCGATGTCCGAGAGACTGCCCGCAGACCTGACCATCCTCGTCGTCGAGGATTACGACGACATGAGCCTCGCGATGCGGCTCGCCCTCGAACGACAGGGCTACCACATCCTCGAAGCCGCGGACGGGGCGCAGGCCGTCGAGGTCGCCGCGCGCGAGCGCCCCGAAGTCATCCTCATGGACTTGAGCCTGCCCGTCATGGACGGCCTCAAGGCCACCGAACGCATCCGCGCCGACCCGGCCTCGCGCGACACGGTCATCGTCGCCGTCACGGCGCATCAGGAACAGGATTACCGCGCCCGCGCGCTCGCCGCCGGCTGCAACGCCTTCATCACCAAGCCCGTCGACTTCGACTGGCTCAAAGACCTCCTCGACAAACTCCTCGCCTGACCACGCCGCGCCAGGACGTTTTCGATTCTTCGGAGGGAGGCTCGGCCCGAAGCCTTCAGTCGAAGATGAAGTGAACCCTTTTGGTCGAAGATGAAGTGAACCTTTCAGTCGAAAATTCATTGAACCTTTTAGTCGAAGATGAGGTGGATGCCTGACTGCTCTAAGGGTACGAAGGTCGGCTCTACGCCGAACACTTCGCGGATGCGTTCGGCTGTCAGAACCTCTGCGGCGGTGCCGTCGGCGACGACGCGCCCGCGGTCGAGCAGGACGATCTGGTCGGCGAAGCGCGCGGCGAGGTTCAGGTCGTGAACCACTCCGACCGTGACCACGTCGGGCGCGTCGGTGAAGACTCGAACCTTTTTCATGAATTCGATCTGGTGGCGAATGTCGAGGAACGTGAGCGGCTCGTCGAGGAAAAGGTAGCGGCAAGGCGAGTTCGTCGAAGGAGAACTGTTGGCCGTAGGCGAGCCGGAAGCCGGAGCAGAGCCGCGGCCTTCGCGCCAGAGCTGCGCGAGGACGCGCGCGAAGTTGACGCGCTGGCGCTCGCCGCCGCTGAGGGTCTGGTAGTCGCGCTCGGCGAACTCCGTCACGTCGAAGAAGTCCATCAGTTCGTCCGTAATCTTCTCGTCCGTATGGCCCGGCCGCCCGCCGAAGTGCGGGTAGCGGCCCATCATGACGACCTCGCGCACCGTCAGCGGGAACGCGACCTCGACGGCCTGCGAGAGCACCGCGCGCCGCTTCGCCAGCTCGGACTCGCTCGCCCCGCTTACGTCCGCGCCCTCGTACTCGACTCTGCCCGCCTGCGGGCGCAGAAGCCGCGCCAGAACCTTGATGAGGGTTGACTTGCCCGCGCCGTTCGGGCCGATGATGAGGTGAAGCCGTCCCGGCGCAAACGTCGCCGACACGCCGGAGATGAGCGTCTTGTCGCCGACACGGAAAGTGATGTCGCGGGCTTCCAGCATAATTATAGTTCTGTCACTTGAGCGTAGAGCAGGTTGAGATTCAACGCCGCAGGCGCAGAGTTCGCAGAGGGGCGCAGAGAGTCATAACAGCTCAACCCTCTGCGCTTCCTCAGCGTTCTCTGCGCCTCTGCGGTGAACTGCACTTCACTCTGCACTCAAGTGGACATAGAAAAAGTTGAATAAGAATGTCCAGAAGGCTTCGCGCGGCGCGAGCCGTCAGAAGACGTACTGGCGTCGGCGCAGAAGAGAGAGAAAGACCGGCACGCCGACTGCTGAAGTGACGATGCCGATGGGCAGCTCCGCGGGCCTGAGCGAGAGGCGCGCGATGAGGTCTGCGAGGCTCAGGAGCGTCGCGCCCATCAAGGCGCTGCCGACGATCAGGTAGCGGTTGTCGGCCCCGCCCAACATGCGCAGGATGTGCGGGACGATCAGGCCGACGAAGCTGATGACGCCGGTGAAAGCCGTGGCGACGGCGACGATGACGACGTTGACGGAGAGGATGATCCACTTCAGGCGGTTCACGTTCACGCCGAGGTAGGTCGCCTCCTCTTCGCCGATCATCAGGGCGTTGAGCTGCTTCGCGTAGCGGAGCGCAACGAGCGTGCCCCCGACGGTCGAGACGGCGACGACCTCGACCGCTTTCCAGCTCGCGCCCGAAAGCGTGCCCAGG
>JALZHC010000860.1 GCA_030914105.1 Acidobacteriota bacterium | reverse complement strand
AAGATCGGCCGCTGATGTTATCGTTCGGTTGAAGCTACACCGCTCCGGGAACAGCCATGGGTGATCGGACAGGGATCGAGTGGACGGACGCGACGTGGAACCCCATGACGAGTTGCACGAAGGTGTCCGACGGAGCGACCGCGCCCGCGAAGCTCGCCTCGTCGAGCGGGTCGCCCAAGACCGCCTCGCAGCCCGCGGGCAGCTTCCCTTCCGAGCCTCGCCGCACGAGCGCGCGTACCTCGTGGCCTCGCGCCAGAAGCTCCGCGACGAGTGCGCGCCCAAGGTAGCCCGTGCCGCCCGTGATGAAAACTCTCCGCTTCATCATGTTTGAATCCTTCACCTCGTAGCCTTCAAACAACCCTTCACCTCGTCGTCTGCGCGCGCCTACCGCGCGCATCTGTCTTCAAGGCCGTCCGTGCCGGCCTCACGCTCGGCTGCCTTGTCGTTTTTATCTTCGGCTGTCCGGGCCGGCCTGCAAATCTGTTTACGGGAGGCGCGCGCGGCGCGGATTTATAAGTAGGGCCGTGGCCGCTTGACGGCGCGCGCCGCGGTGTGCGATAAGAGTTGCGCTTCACAGCAACCCCGTTCCAGCCCCGGACAGGTAGTTTGTGAGTTAGCACTCATTAGAGTCTATTCAGGCGTGGGCGTCCCCTCTCGGAACCCTCATCGGGCGTCGCCGGCGCGATAACGTTCATTCGATTTCGGAGGCTATCATTCGCCGGGGTCTCCCCGCTCGCGGGGAGGTCTGTACCTGAAACAGCTCACCTTCAACAAGGGGCAAGTCGGTTCAGCTCGCCAGGCCCGAACCGCAAACCTCATATCAAGGAGACACGAATGAAGAGAATCTTCAGCATCACCCTCGCGGTTCTCGCAGCCGTCTGCCTGTTCCGCGCCTCCAATCTCATCAACACCGCGCACGCACAGAGCGGGAACGGCCTCGTCGTCCACGGCGTCAACCCTGAGAGTCTGCCCGACCGCGGCCCGGAAACCAACCGCGACAACCACGTCATCGCCGGGGCCGTGACGACCGGCGGCACCGGAGTCGTCACGCCCGCCATCACTTATCACGGCGGCTCGCTCATCCAGACGCCCGACGTTTACGTCATCTGGTACGGCAACTGGAACCAGTCGAACGGCTCCGACACGCCCGCTGGCCAGCAGATCGTTCGCGACTTCCTGAACAACATCGGCGGCTCGCCCTACTTCCTTCTCAACACGAGCTACAACGCAGGCGGCTACACCATCACCGGCAGCGTCAACTTCAGCGGCGAGACCACAGACACAGGCTCGCAGGGCACGCGCCTGACCGACAACAAGGTTTTCGCCGTCGTCAACAACGCCATCAATAACGGCAGCCTGCCCTACGACGTCAACGGCGTCTACTTCGTTCTGACCTCCTCGAACATCGCGGAGTCTTCGGGCTTCTGCTCGCAGTACTGCGGCTGGCACACCTACGGCACGGCTACCGCCGGCCACACACGCTTCGCCTTCGTCGGTAACGCCAACCGCTGCCTCTCGGCCTGCGCCGCGCAGACCACCGGCCCGAACGGCAACGCGGGCGTTGACGGCATGCTCTCGGTCGTCGCGCACGAACTCGAAGAGGCGACGACCGACCCCGACCCGCACACGGGCTGGGCCGACAGCGGCGGCGCGGAGAACGCCGACAAGTGCGCGTGGACATTCGGCCACGCCCAGTACCAGACGGCGAACGGCGCTTGGGCCAACATGAAGCTCGGCCTGCGCGACTTTCTCATCCAGCGCAACCTCGAACACAACACGAGCGGCGACCTCTGTAAGGTGAACGCGACCCAGAACTAAGCGATTCACAAGTCAGGAAGCATCAGGCGGTCGGTTGAATTCACAACCGACCGCCTTTCCCTTGTTCGGCTTGAATTGCCACTGGCTTTAGCCGGTGGGAGAGATTAGCCGAAAGGCTCTCGGCTCCAGCCGAAAGGTTTGGCTCAAGTCAGGTCATTATTTGCTTGCCTGTGTCGTTCGGCTAAAGCCGGAGGCAAGTTACCGAAGCCGTCTGAATGTTGTCCCCAAATGTGACTGGCTACGGGGCGCTTTGTTCGGCCTCTGCCCGAAAGTCCGCCCGCGCCCCTCGCGCCTCGGCCCGATATTTTTCTGCTTGACGGCGCTCGCCTCTTTGTGCGATAAGAGCCTGCCCCTTCACACTCCGGTTCTAGCCCCAAACAGACGGTCGTTGGTAAGTTCGCTTTCATAGAGGTCTGCCCTTCGCGGGCGGGCTTGCGGCGCGGCAACCGGTTCGTCATTTCCTCATCGAGCGGCGCGGCGCATTCCTTTGACAGTCGGAGGCTATTATTCGCCGGGGCCTTCCAGCCAGGGGAGGTCTGTAGTTTAA
>JALZHC010000280.1 GCA_030914105.1 Acidobacteriota bacterium | reverse complement strand
CTTGAGCGGGCACACGCGCTGACGCTTGAATGCGCACACGCGCTTCGGCGTGCGCGCGCCACAGCACGCGGACGCGCCGCACGCCGCGACGCGTGCGGTTTACCTTTCGCGCACGCCGATGCGCCGCTGCACGAGCTTTTCGACTTCGAGCGGCACGCCGTCGGCCTTCGCGCGGCGTATGAACTCGCGGTCGATGTTGAAAATCCTCATCTTCACGAGGTCTTCGACCGAGAGGTTCGTCAGCCCTTCGTCGCGCGCCTCGTTGATGAACTCCGGCGTGACTTTGAAAATCCGCATCTTGACGAGGCTCTCGAACGGCTCACGGTCGAAGCCCATCTGAGCCACCTGCCTGACGAACTCCGGGTCAATCTTAAAAATCCGCGCCTTGACCAGCTCCTCCATGCCGAGGCCGGGGAAGCCGCTCGCCTTCATCTCGCGCATGAACCTGGAATCAATCTTGAAGATGGCCGCCTTGAAGAGGTCTTCCACGTCGAGGTTCGGGAAGCCCGCAGAGAGCAGATCATCTGCGAGCGCCGTCGTGACGTTTAGAGTCGTCGCCGCGAAGAGCCTGTTCTCAGGCTCGCGGTCGAAATCGCGAGTCGAAGAGGTCTTCTCGAAGTCGAAGCCGCGGCTCTTCATCGCCGAGACGAAACTCTGACTCGCAGTGAAGCGGAAAGTGCCGGAGCCTTTTCCGTTCTGGAAGCTGCCCTCGCAGTCAATCCTCCCGGCCTCGCGCACGAGGCTGAACCTGACGGGGCCGCCGGCCTGAGCCTGCTCGCGGCTCAAGCCCTGAAGCTCGTCGAAGCGGTAGCTCGAACCCATCTGACTGTGGTCGCCGTCTTCGGTGCGGCGCTCGAAAGAGAGGTGAATTTTGTCGGTCTTGTCATCGAGCGAGGCCCTCCACTCGCCCGTCAGCGCGGTCTGCGCGATGGCGGCGCTCGACCCGGCGGCCAGAACGACGAAAGCCACACCCAAAACAAAGCGCGTCAACAACTGAACGTTCCTCGACATAGAAACATCTCCCCAAATCGGATTTTCATTCGCACCACGGAAAGAAAACACCGCGCGGCGGGCGTTCGTGGCAGAAAATGTTTGAGCGCGAGGTGGAAAGAAGCAGACGCCGGCATCGCGTAATGAGGAGAAGCGACGAACGCTGAGCCGGAAGACAGCTCGCCTTCCACTTCAGCGTTCATAGTCCAAACTTTTGGACGCTCTTCCGCTTCGGCAGGAACTGCTGACCGCTTCTCCGTACACCGAACGCGCCTCAGACGTTGAAGCGGAGGCGCGCCGGGGAGCGATTATCGCGCCGTCATCTCTCGGCTCTTGCCGCCGGCTTCGTGAGTCCTTGCGCTTCCAGCCAGTAGTAGAAAGAGTCTATCCAGTGGTCGCTGGTGGTGCCCTGCTTTCGCATGCCGAAGCCGTGGCCGCCGGCGCTGAAGATGTGAGTCTCCGGTTTGTGGCCCGCCGCTTTGAGGGCGCCGTAAAACCTGACCACGGGGGCGAGCGCCACCGCGTCGTCCTGCGCCCACGCCAGAAACATGGGCGGTAGTTGCGCAGGGATGGCAGGCATCCTGCCGAAGGGGCCTCCGTAGATCATCGCGGCGAAGTTCGGGCGCGCCCCGGCGTCCCCCTGGAGCAGCGCGCCGCTCGCGACCATTGCCCCGGCGGAGAAGCCGATGAATCCGACACGGTCGGGTGAGACGCCCCACTCCGAAGCGTGCTGGCGAACCACCTTGAGGGCCTGAATCCCGTCGGCGATGCCGTACTTGCCGGCCTCGTCCATGTCCATGTTCGCCGGGATACCTTCCCCGCGCTTCTCAACGATCCGATACTTGAGCACGAACGCGGCGATGCCCCTCTCCTGAAGCCAGCGCGCGACGTTCCGGCCCTCCAAATCCACTGCCAGCGCGACGAAGGCACCGCCGGGGGCGATGATGACGCCGGTGCCCGTGGCCTTGCTGCGCTCCGGGAGGTAGGCCGTCAAGGTCGGCGTCACTACGTTGAAGACCACGGTTCCGAGAGGGGTGTCCTCGACCACCCTCTCCTTCTGCGTCCAACTCTCGGAACCCGGAGCAACGCCGGGCCAAATGTTGACGACCTGCGAGCGTGCGGAGCAGGCCAGGAGAAACATGAAAGCGACCGCGACCGTGGTGCACAAAATCTTACGCCGCATATTACCTCCAGACCCCTTCCAGGCTTTCGTGCCGGAGAAGCTCAGACGTTGAAGCGGAAGCGCACTTCTATCAGGGGAAAAGTTAAACGCCTGAAAGGCAAATGATTATGAAGGCGGGAAACTTCTCAAGCCAGCGCGGCACACACCTTCGCACACAACGATGTCGGCGGACGATGCGCTTTTGATTTAGTCGCCTATTTCCCTTCGGCCTTCATCACTTATCGAGTTCGGCTACCTTATCTCCGAGTGTGAAATTAGAGTGAGCGTATCTCTTCCAGCCGTCCATCGCCACAAGTTGCCATTGCATCTTCATGGAATGCACATCCATCATTGTCTGCACGGTCGCCACGAAATGTTTTTCTTCCCACGCTTCCGAGATACCGTCTTCAGAATTTAATGAGCGGATAAATCTTTCTATGCCTGAGTCGTCGTCGAAGAGGTCGAAAGAAGATTCGGGGTCGAGTCGGTGCAGCGCGTTCGCGAGTTGGATTAGCTGCTCCTTCTTCAGCTTCGGCGGCAGCACAATCGTCCGCCACTTCTCCCCCGCCTGCTCGTAGCTTCTCCCCTCCTTCACTTGCTTTAGGAGCGCCTGATCGTCTTGAGCGAAGGCGACGAAGGTAAATAGCAAAGCGGCGAGTGCCGCGAGGATTGCGAGTAGTGCGGAGCGTGCGCGCATGTTCATTTCACCTCTTCAACGATGTTCGCCTCGACCGTGCGGAGCGCGTCGCGGATGTCGTCAGCAGAAAGCCCCGAACGCCGCGACCCGTAGTCGTTGATCGTCGCTATCATCGCGTTCGCCAATTCCAGCGCGTCGGCTGGCGGCGGCTCGCCCGCCCTTAAACGCCGAATCGCCAGCACGGCTGCGCGCGTCGTCAGCCTTTCTTTGCAGACATACGCGGCGAGCGCCCGCATGTTGTTGTCGCCTTCGACGCGGCCCAGCTCCGCGAGCACAGTCCACTTGACCCGGTGGTCGCCGTCGCGGGGCACGTTCGGCTTATCCCATATCCAGTAGTAGCGGGCCGGGGTGTTCTCGTCTACCTCAAGGCCGAGCGTCCGCATGGCGCGGAGTTGATAAAACTTATTCTGCCGCGTCCGCTTCGTTGCGTTAGGGTTGCCGGTGGCGAAGTCGATGACCCGCCGCAACTCGCGGCTGGCGATGAGCCGGGGTCGCCCGCCTTTCCTGGTTTCGGAAAAGTTTTCCGAAACTTGCCCGCCTGCGCTCACTTCCTGCCGCCTTTCTTTGCGCGCTTCGGCCTTTCGCCCTCTTCCGCGTCGCCCATCCCGACGAGCTGCCGGGCGTATTTTTTGATTGCGGTGTCATCGTCGCGCTCCAAAGCCTCGCGCAGACGGGCGAGGGTTTCGCGCCTCCGCTTGGAAATTTCAAGGGCTACGGCGTAGAGGTCTGCGGCTCTCTCGCTCACTTCTTACCCTTCCTCGCGCGCTTCTGTTTGGCCGCGCCGTCCGCTTTCGACTTGGTAGAAGGTCGCCCCATCTTCGGCGGCTCAAAGTCGGCGAGGTCGCTTTCAGGAATTTGCCACACCGGGCCGCGCGGCGTCTCTTCAAGCTTGGCGTTCGGGAATCTGCCTTGCCTACACCATAGCTTGACGGTTGGCTGCGCGACGTTAAGGCGCTCTGCGACCTGCGCGGTCGTTAGTCTTCCGTCCATGCGCGGAAGATTAACCCACGGGCGAAAATAAATCAAGAAAAGTTTATCCCGTCAGTCAGATTTCCCTTGACTAAAGTCTATCTGATGGGGTAAACTTTATCCCGTAAGGTTGAGATTGAAACGGAGGCCACGAAGATGATTCAGATTCAACGCCGCGAACAGTTCACAAAGGCAGCCGAGAGGCTCAACAAAGAGCCGCAGTCAATCCGCCGCCACGAGCCGGGCCTTTACGAAGTGACGAACAAGGCCAAAGGCCACACCTACCACGTCCGCATCACTCACCAGAACGGCCAGACGTTTGGCACTTGCACTTGCGAGGCCGGCACGCCGCATCACGGTCGCCGAGTTCCGATGGTCTGCAAGCACCTCGCGGCGACGATCATCTTCCTGCGGGCCGTGCGCGAGATGCGCCGGGCTGCGCGCGCGCACTAAAACGAGAAGGGCTAGGTGAGTGCTCGCAACACTCCCTAGCCCCTACCTCTCAACCGAACCTCCGACCGTGACGAAGGAGAACGATTGATGCCGCAGTCTAACACGTACCACGAGCCGCCCGAAGAGGCTTTCTTCCGCCCTGCGCCCGAACCGCTGCCCGCCGATTTCAGTTTCAACGATTCGACGCCGCCCACAGACCCCGACTTTAAAGCGTCGGGCGGTCGCTTCGTGAAGGGCCACGACCCGCGCCGCCACAAGTTCACCGCCGCCGAATGTTCCGAGGGCTTTTGGGCCGGTCTCGCCTCTTACGTCGAGCAGGGCGGCGAGGCGCGCAACTTCCTGCGCCGGAAGATGAGCGCGCGCGGGCAGGTCTTCCGCCACACGCCGAAGGCGCGGCGCGGTCTGCTCGCCGCCTGAGTTTCGAGAGGGAAGGGGCGCGCGCTCATCCCGCAAAGAACAGCCCGCGCCCCTTCACACCTTGAACCCTAGCAAAAGGAGAACAAGATGCGCAGAAAGTCTAGCACGAAGCCAGCAGATGAGCCGCGCGAGAAGACGCCGCGCAAGCGACGCCACGCCCGCAGCTTCTACGAAACAGCAAATTACCTCGACACCCTCGGCGCGTCCGCCGAAGAGACGATGCTCTGCGCCGACGTGCTCACCGTCTGGACGCGCTTCATGCTCGCCTCAAACCCTTCGGCGGCGGGCGAAATCTACCGGGCGTTGAATACGGCTTGGAGCGGGAACCGCGGCGCGGCGGACGACGACGAGACAGACAGGATTACCGTCCTTTTCCACGGCGCATTCCGTGACCGCCTGCGCGAGTTGCGCGGGGAGCAACTCGGCTACGACGTGACATCCTTCGACCGCGAGCGCAGCGCCAGCCTCGAAAAGCTCATGGCCTCAATCCTCGACCAGATGCGCGTGCGAGTGTCCCAGGCTGCGGCGGTTGCGGGAGAGGGCGGCAAACCCGCGACCGGCATCAAGCCAGGGCGCGACTTCAATAAAACGTTTGACAACAACACGTTCGCCGGGTTCGGAATCCTCAAGGGCGACGTGACCGAATGGGCGGGGACGAGCGACCCCCGGCGCGGCGAGGTCGTCTACGTCAAACAGAAAGGCGAGGGGGACTGGATAGCCCGCTTCGTTTCTGTCGACGCCCGCACGATGCTCGTCGCCGACGACGACGGCGAGGAGTACGACATAGACCGCGCGGACTTGCTCTGGCTCTGCCGCCTCAAGTCAATCACCCGCAAGAGGGAGATCGTCAGGACAGACCAAGCGACCGTCGCCGCGCCGGGAGACGCGCCCGCGCCCGTCGTCCACATGGACGCGTGGCTCGACTCACACCCGCGGCCCGTCAGAAATCTACTCTTCGCCGAGAAGGAGGATTGAAGCGAAACGAAGACGCGCGGGGCGAGTGCTCAGAACACAAGCCCCGCGCCGGCC
>JALZHC010000279.1 GCA_030914105.1 Acidobacteriota bacterium | reverse complement strand
ACGACAAGCCGGAGAAGAACACCGCGCGCCAGATGATGCAGATGGTTCTCACGCTCAACCACAGTCAATCTTACGGCCTCGACCCCGGCTCGGTGAGCTGCTACACCTGCCATCGCGGCTCGACTCGCCCCGCCTCGCAGCCCACGCTTCCGCTCGCGCAGTCGGGCCACGAACCCGGCCCGGCTCCGACGCCCGGCACGACGCCCAGTCCTGCGCCGACGCGCGTGCCGCCGCCGACCGTTCAGCAGGTTTATGAAAACTACGTCGCGGCGGTCGGCGGGCAGGAAGCCGTCTCGAAGTTCCAGACGCAGGTTGTGAAGGGTACGCGCGACGCGTCGCAGGGCCGCTCGTGGCCGTTCGAGGCCACTGCGAAGGGGCCGGACAAGTTCCTGATGGTCATCCAGGTTCCGCAGCAGGGCACGTTCGAGCAGGCCCTCAACGGCGCTTCGGGCTGGATGAGTAACCCGCGTGCGACGCGCGCGCTGACGCCGAAGGAGCTGGACGATTGGAAGTTCACCGCCTCGCTCTTCGACCCCGTAAAGTTCCATCCGACGGCGACGATGAGGTCTCTGGGCCGCAGGAAGATGGGCGACCGAGACGTCTACATCGTCGTTGACCGCCCCGCGCCGGGCGTCTCGCGCCGCTACTTCTTCGACGCGCAGACGTGGCTGCTGCTGCGCATCTCGACGCTCACCGACACGGTGCTCAGCCCGATCCCTGACCAGATTGATTTCGAGGACTACCGCGACGCGGACGGCATCAAAATCCCCTACGTCACGCGTATCTCGAACATAGATACCTTCAACAGCTACACGCGCACCATCACCGAGTACAGGCACGGCGTCGCCGTCCAGGACAAGCTCTTCGAGATGCCGCCCGCGCCCGCGGCCACGCCGAAGCCATAGGAGAGTAGCCAGTAGTCAGTAGACAGTAGCCAGTAGAAAAGTTCATGCCGACGGGCGGCATCGATGTCAGCGTTTACTCTCGCGGCGCGAAGCCTACTGACTACTGACTACTGGTTACTGGCTACTGATTCACCGATGCGACGAATTGATCTCACGAAGGCACAGGCCGCGCGCTCCTCGACGATCCGCGACATCAACCGGCAGTTCGTCCTCAACTACATACGCGACCGCGAACCCGTCTCGCGCGCCGACATCGCGCGCGGCACCGAGCTTCAGCGCTCGACCGTCTCGACCATCGTCGAGGAGCTGAAGGCCGAAGGTCTCATCGAAGAGATCGGCGCGGGTGCTTCGACGGGCGGTCGGCGGCCCACGCTCATACGCCTGCGCGCCGCGGGCGCGATGGCCGTCGGCGTCGCCATCACGCCCACGGTAACGACCGTCGTGACGAGCGACCTCGCGGGCCGAGTCATCGCGCGCGAGGAGGTCGAGAACAGCCCGCGGCCAGACGAGATGGCTGCGCGCGTCGTCGCGCGCGTGCGCCAGGTCGCCGCGCGCGACCAGTTGGGTGCGCTCGCGGGCGTCGGCGTCAGTCTGCCCGGACTGGTTGACACGGCGACAGGCCGCGCCGTCTACATCCCTTTCTTTCGCTGGCGCGACTGGGCAATCGCCGGGGAGATCGAGCGCGCCACGGGTTTGAAGGCCAGCGCCGACAACGACGCCAACGCCGCCGCGCTCGCCGAACTCTGGTTCGGTCGCCCGGAGGTGAGCGGCTCGCGCGACTTCGTCGTCGTGCTCGTCGCCGAGGGCATCGGCACAGGCATCGTCTTCGACCGGCAAATTTACCGCGGCGAGCGCGGCGCGGCCGGAGAGTTCGGCCACATGATCGTCGGGCAGGGCGGCCCCGTCGCGTGCTCCTGCGGCAACCACGACTGCTGGGAGGCGTTCGCTTCCGAAGGCGCGGCGGTCGCGCGTTACCTGAAGAACAAGGGGAGGGATAACGCGAGTGCGACGCCGCGCGCGTGCTTCGACGAGGTGGTCGAGCGTGCGCTCGGCGGCGAGCAGGCGGCCATTGACGCGCTCACGGAGACGGCACACTATCTCGGCGTCGGCATCTCGAACCTGATCGTCGGCCTCTCGCCGGAGGCGGTCGTCGTCTGCGGTCGCATCACGCGCGCCTGGCCCATCATCGCCCCCTCGCTCGAAGAGACCATCCAGCGCAGCATCCGGCGCGGCCTGCCCTCGGCGCGCATCGTCGCCTCGACTTTGAGCGAGCCGACGCTCAAAGGCTCCATCAGCCTCGTGCTTGCGCGCAAGTTCGGTCTGGCGGAAGTCTGACGTGAGCAAACAGTCGGGAGCGTTGTTGTTCGGAAGAGCAGAAATGAAGTCCAGTGAAGTTGTCATCATCGGCGGCGGCGTCATCGGCGCGAGCGTGGCTTATCATCTGGCGGCGCGTGGCTGCCGTGACGTGCTCGTCCTTGAGCGCGGCGAGCGTGCGGGCGAGGGAAGCACGGGGCGCGCGACGGGCGGCTTCCGCGCGCAGTTCGCGACGCCCGTGAACGTCCGCCTCTCGATGCTCTCGCGCGGGAAGCTGCTCGCCTTTCGAGAGGAGACGGGCGTCGATCCGGGCTTCCGCCAGTGCGGCTACCTGTTCATTGCGGGGAGCCGGGCGGAGCTTGATGCGCTCGCGTCGGCGCAGTCGGTGCAGCACGAATGCGGTCTCGCGGAGGCGCGCAGCTTGAGCGCCGCAGAGGTCTTGCGACTAAATCCGGCGGTCGAAGCCGGAGGCATCGTCGGCGGCGTCTACTGCCCGACGGACGGCTTCATCCGCCCGCTCGAAATCCTGCGCGGCTACACGGAGGCGGCTGCGCGCCTCGGCGCGCGCTTCGAGTACGGCGTCGCGGTCGAGGGCCTTCGGGTTAACCGGCAGAGGCGGGTTGAGGAAGTGCTGACGAAGGACGGCGCAGTCCGTGCCGGTTGCGTCGTCAACGCGGCGGGCGCTTGGGCCGGAGTGGTCGCGCGCCTCGCAGGCGTCCGCGTTCCCGTCGAGCCGCTGCGCAGGCAGGTGGCGATCACGCGCCCCTGCGAGCTTCTGCCCGAAGAGATGCCGATGACCATCTTCACAGCCGACGGCTTTCACCTGCGCGTGCGCGACGGGCGCGTGATGCTGCTCTGGCCGGACGAGCCGCGCACCGCAGACCCGTTCGACGCGAGCGTCGAAGACGCCTGGGTTGACGAAGTGGTTGCGAAGGCGCACGCGCGCGTGCCGCGTCTGAGGCGTGCCGAGATTGACCGCGAGGCTTGCTGGGCCGGACTCTACGAGATGTCGCCGGACAGGCACGCGCTTCTGGGCCGCGCGCACGGACTTGAGAACTTCTACCTCGCCAACGGCTCTTCGGGCCACGGCGTCATGCACTCGCCCGCGCTCGGCCAGCTCCTCTCAGAGATCATCACGGGCGGCGCGGCCACCACGCTCGACACGCGCGCCCTTCGCCCTTCGCGCTTCGACGAGGGCGAGCCGAACGCCGCGCCGGAGTTTTTGTGAAAGGAAATTTCGGCGGTGATAGGAGCGCCGCGCCGGTACAGAAACGCGTCAGAGCGTGCCGGTGGTCTGCACGTTGATGAGCTTCGAGCGGACGGCCTCGACCAGCTCGACATTGCGCCGCAGCATCTCCTTAAAGTCGAGCGTGTCGGTGTGATGAAGCTCGTGGAGCAGCTCCTCGCGCCGCGCGTCAAGAATTTCGAGCAGGTACTCCCTCTCCTCGTCCGTGATGTCGAGCATCATCGCGTCATCCCCCGTGAATCTCCGTCAGACTCAAAACAGACTTACCGGGCGTGGGCAAACGTAGCGTCCAGTGCCGAAGTGATCTGGTGATTAAGCCTGACGACAATAAAGTAGTCCGCAGGATACAGATAATCTTCCCCGTCCTCGTCTATAACACGAATCTGCTTGTGAGCTTCGGCGTCCTCATCCGGAAGCACGGGGTAGAGTTTACGCAACTGGAGAGAGGCCGGGTTCGACTCGTTGTTAATGCAAATGGCGTAGAGCTGCCCGGCGCTATTCCTCTTCATCTTCTCACCTCACATATCCCTTGATCTTGAAGTCCCTTTTGCCGATGCCGTGAGCTTCATACCAGTGATCTCTGCGACGCGGATTGTTCCATCTTCCAGTTCAACCGGAGCCACGCCCTTCAGTTTCCGCCACCTGCCTTTACCATAAGTCCGGTTCAGGTACGGAAGGATACGGATGCCACGGCCCTCGGCTATCTTCTCGATTTGGCTCACCGCGCCGAGGAGTTTAAAACGCATCTCGTCCCCGGCTACTTCGTGCCCTTGCCTTCGGTGAGCGTGAGCGTGCGGTCAACGCCGGGCACGTCGAATACTTCGGTCGAGCCGTCGGGCCACTTCACTTCGAGGCGGTCAACTTTGGTCGCCGCGCCGAGGCCGAAGAAGAGGCAGCAGTCGTTCTGCGAGGAGTAGCTGCCGCCGCTGATTACATCGGCGCGCTGGCGGAGCTTGCCCGTCGTGACGTAGACGATTGCGCCGATGGCGTCGCGCGGGCTTTTGCGCGCGGTGTCTCCGGCAAGCTTGAGGCGCAGCCAGTGGTTCTTCGTCTCGGTGACGTTTCGGAGAAGCGTGGGCGCGGAGTCGATGTTGTTGACGACGAGGTCGAGCCGCCCGTCGCCGTCGAAGTCTGCGACCGCGAGTCCACGGCTGCACCAGGCGGTGGCGAGTCCCGAACCCGGAGCCGCGCCGACGCGCTCGAACTTGACCGCGCCTTCGGCCACGGCCTGCGGGGCGGCGGCACCGTCCGCGGGGCCTGCGGCGGGGAGCCTCGGCTCAGGGTGTCTGGCGTTGCGGAAGAGGAGCAACTGTTGCGCGTAGGAGGTGCCCCACTGCTGTTTGTCAACCGCCGGGTAGACGTGGCCGTTGGCGACGACGATGTCCTTCCAGCCGTCATTGTCGAAGTCGAGGAAGGCTGTGCCCCAGCCGAGGAAGGGGATGGTGGGCGCACCGAGGTCGGCCTGGAAAGTCACGTCGGTGAAGTTGCCCTCGCCGTCGTTGTGGTAGAGCGTGTTCGAGTCGTCGGAGAAGTTCGTGATGTAGAAGTCGACGAGGCCGTCATTGTCGTAGTCGCCGACGGCGAGGCCCATACCGGCCTGTTCGCGCCCGTTCTCGTTGAGTGCTACGCCCGACTGGTAGCCGACCTCTTCGAAGGTTCCGTCGCCCTTGTTGAGGTAGAGCTGCTTCGGGGTCGAGTCGTTGACGACGACGAGGTCGAGCAGTTTGTCCTCGTTGATGTGGAGGAAGGCGGAGGAGAAGCCGTAGTAGCCTTGCGGGTCGCTGACGCCGGCCTTCTCAGAAACGTCCTCGAAGGTTCCGTCCGCCTTCTGGTGATAGAGAGTGTCGTGCTCGCCTTTGAGTCCGCGCGGGCCGCACATGACGGGCACGCCGCGGAACTGGCAGAAGTTCTGCGCGATCTGTCCGGGCCGCGCGGCGTCCGAGGGGCTGGGCGGAAGGTTTGCGAGGTCGAGTTCGACGTAGCCGGGAACGAAGAGGTCGAGCCGCCCGTCGCCGTCGTAGTCGCCGAAGGTCGCGCCGGTTGACCAGCCCTTGCGCGCCACTCCGAGCTTCGGCGCAACGTCGGTGAACGTGCCGTCGTGGTTGTTGTGGTAGAGGCGCGAGACGCCGAAGTTGCCGACGTAGATATCGGGGTAGCCGTCGTTGTCGTAGTCGCCGACGGCGACGCCCATGCCCCAGCGGTCGTTTGAGACGCCCGCTTTGTCGGTCACGTTCTCGAACTTCCAGTTGCCGAGGTTGTGGTAGAGCGCGGCGCGCGGCGG
>JALZHC010000859.1 GCA_030914105.1 Acidobacteriota bacterium | reverse complement strand
ACTCAAGTGTCGCGGCCCCGCCCTTCTTTCGTCCGTGCGTCAACGAATGTCCGCCGCGCGCACTCTCGCGCGGGCGTTCGTTCGTCGCCGACGCTCGTTCAGGTGTTGTCCGGGTCTTGGAGCTTCGCGGCGGGGGTGGCGAGGTGTTGCGTCGTGCCTTCGGTGACGCTGAAGCCGCGGTTTGCGAACTCGGAGGTGTCGGCGGGGCGGAGCGCGTGGGCTTGCGCGCCGCGACCGAGCGCCTCCGGGGACGAAAGCAGACTCCTGCGCGCCGCCTCGACCTGCTTCTTGCTGACGAAGATTCCGTTAACCATCAGCGCGACGCCGACGAAGAGCGGGATGACGCCGGCCACCCAGATGCTGTTGAGAATCTCCGCCGTGTCGGGCGGGATGTGGCCGCCCGCGACGACGGCCTTCATGAAGACGGAGAGGAAGATCATCAGCGCGATGCCGACGCAGGTGGTGATGACGCCGCCCTTGATCTCGTTATAGCGCTTCACCTCCGGCGTGATGCCGCTGCGAAGCTCAAGCTCCTGCAAGCGCCTCTTGCGCTCGCCCTCGGAGAGGAACATCTCCGCCACCCAGGTCTTGCCCCAATCGAACTTCTCGCCCTCCTCGCGCGCGTCAACCACCAGGCGCACGGCCTGAAGGTTCGAGCCGCAGTTCTTGCAGAACCTCAACTCGTCGGACTGATTTGTGCCGCACTTCGGACAGAACATTCTTCGCCCCCGTCAGAATTTAGAGGTCAGAGATCAGAAGTCAGGGGTCAGAGGTTGCACATGCCGCGTCGCCCGAATTTATTTTAGACGATTACAGGTAACGATTTTTACTAACCTCTAACCTCTAGCCTCTGCCTTCAGGATACGCTGCGCGCGTGCTCGATGTTCGCCAGCCGCGTCGCTCTCAAGCGCCGGCGGTCTCGTACTCGCGCAGCTTGCGGTAGAGCGTGCGCGCGGAGATGCCGAGGATGGCGGCGGCGCGCTCGCGGTTGCCGCCCGCCTCTTCGAGGACGCGGAGGATGTGTCGGCGCTCCAGCTCGTCGAGCGTGACGGGCGCAGCGCCCGCCTCGGCTGACTTCCCTTCCGGGGCTTGCGCCGGAGCGGGCGGGAGCACCTGGTCTGCCTCAATCGTGTCGCCTTGCGCGAGCGCGGCGGCGCGCTCGACGGCGTTGCGCAGCTCCCTCACGTTGCCGGGCCAGTCGTAGGCCGAGAGGCGTCGGCGCGCTTCCTCCGAGAGGTCGAGCGCGGGGCGGTTGAAGCGCTCGCGGAAGATGGCGAGGAAGTGTTCGACCAGGGCGGGGATGTCTTCGCGCCGCTGGCGCAAGGGGGGGACGTGGAGCGAGATGACGTTGAGGCGGTAGAAGAGGTCTGCGCGGAAGCGCCCGCGCTGCACGTCGTCCGAGAGGTTGCGGTTGGTCGCGGCGATGACGCGCACGTCCGATTCGCGGTCGCGCGTCGAGCCGACGCGGCGGAAGCGCCCCTCTTCGAGGAAGCGAAGGAGCTTGACCTGAATCTGCGCGGGCATCTCGCCGACCTCGTCGAGGAAGAGTGTCGAGCCGTCGGCGGCCTCGATCAGTCCGCGCTTGGTGGCGGTCGCGCCAGTAAACGCGCCGCGCTCGTGGCCGAAGAACTCCGACTCGAAGAGCGATTCGGGCAGCGCCGCGCAGTTGACGGCGATGACGGGCGAGTCGGCGCGCGAGGAGCGCGTGTGGATGAAGCGCGCGAGCACGTCCTTGCCCGTCCCCGATTCGCCCGTGATGACGACGGTCGAGTCGGCCCGCGCCGCAGACTCCGCGAGCGCAACGAGGTCTTCCAATGCCTTACTCCGGAAGATGAGCGACGACTGCGCGTCTTCCGAGGGCTGGCGCACGGCGTCGCGCAAAGAGGCGTTCTGCCGGACGAGCCGCCGCTTCTCGTCGGCCTTGCGGACGACGGCCTCGATCTCGTCGAGCGTGGCGGGCTTCGTCAGGTAGTCGTAAGCGCCGAGCCGCATCGCCTCGATGCCTGTGCCGAGCGAGGTGTCGGCGGTGAGCATGATGACTTCGGGCGCGTCTTCGAGCTTGCGCACTTCGCGCAGGGTGTCGAGTCCCGAAAGGCCGGGCATGCGGATGTCTAAGAGCAGCACGTCGAAGTCGCTTTTCGAGAGCGCGGCGAGCGCCTCCTCGCCGGAGGCTGCGGGCGCGGTGTCGAAGCCCATGCGCGCGATCTGATCCGAGAGGAGCTTGCGCAACACGGCGTCGTCGTCCACGACCAGCACGCGAATTTTTCTACTCATACAGGCGGCGACGGCGGCAGAGAGAGAGTCGAGATAGCAGAAAGTCGGGGCCACATCTTATCACCTATCACTCGTCACTTATCACTGTTTTTCGGGCGTG
>JALZHC010000278.1 GCA_030914105.1 Acidobacteriota bacterium | reverse complement strand
CTACTCATCGGCCGCTCCACGTCCGAACTCTTCAACGCCGACCCGACCGAACTCTTCGCCTGCCGCCCCCCGACCTCGTCAATCGCTTCGAGCAGCCTGGCGGGAGAGGCCAGTCCGTTGGCGCGCGTCCACGTGCCGGTCGCGTCGTTGCCGATGAGGACGACAGGCGAGTGGTCTTCCCTGCGCCCGCTGAATCCGCCGAGGGCTTTGAGCAGCTCGTTGATCTGCGGGAGCTGGCCGGTGACGAACGTCCAGCCGGGCCGCGCCTTGAACTTCGCGCCCCAGGCCTTCAGACGCTCCGGCGTGTCGGTCACGGGGTCGACGCTGACCGAAATCAGTTGCACGTCGGCTCCAGCGCGCTCGGCGGCGAGGCTCTGCACCTTGGCGAAGGTCGCACCCATCGGCGGGCAGATGGTCGTGCAGGTCGTGAAGATGAAGTTGATCGCCACGGTGCGCCCGCGCACGAGGTCGCTGTAGAAGTGGAGCCGGCGGCCCGTCTCGTCGAGCACCTCCACGTCGGGCACGCGGACGGAAACTTCTTTCGTCGTCTCGGCCGCGGCCATCTCGTCGTGACCGTGCATCATGTGCATGTGATGTTCCGACTCCTGTGCCTGGGACGTGCGCGCGAAGACGAGCGTGTAGATGAGCGCGAGGCTCAGGAGCAGCGCGGCCCGGCCCGCGCCCAACATCAGCAGTTCGTAAAGCGTGAAGATTCCTCTCATCGTTCGTGTCTCCATGAAGGCTTGCGGGCCTCGCGGCCCTCCAAATTTTTTACGGCTGCGCGTGTGTGTGCGGAGCCGCCTGGGCCGTCGCGCCCGCCGTCGGCGCGGCCACCGCTTGCAGAATCTGATAAGGCAGTTGCTTGTAGCCGAGGCCGCGCGAAGGGCACTGGACGAAGACGTAGTAGACGCCCGCCTGCGGCGGTGTAATCTCGACCTCGTAGACGCCGTTGCCGAGCGAGCGCGCCCACTGGCGGTCGGCCCAGTTGCCCGGCGTGAGGAAGGTCAACACGCCCAGGTCTTTCAAGTCCGGCGCGGGCTGTTCGGTCTTGCCGTCGAGCACCCTGAAGCGCAGCCGCGTGGCCGCGCCCGCGGTCAGCCTGTGCTCCTTGAAGAGCGGCTCGACCTGTAGGGCGAGCGGCGGGTGCTCGACCGGGTTTGGCTTCACGGCGATGTCGAAGCAGTTGACGACGCGCGGCGAGTCTGTGAGGAAGGCCACGTCGAATTTGCCGCTCCCGTCGAGCCGCATGTCGGTCGAGTAGACGCCGGGCGCGGTCTCGCGCAGGGAGCGGTCTACGACGCGCACGGCACGCGGCACGCGCCCGTAGTTCTGGTAGCTGCCCGACGGCGCGCCCATGCCCTCCATGTAGTAGTAGACCTGCTTGTCGGCGGGGTTTGCGAAGACCATCGCGCCCGGCTCCGGCGCGGTCGTCATCAGGTCTGAGCCGGGCCGGAAGGGCGACTGCCCCGGCGCAATCTGCCCGCCGGGAATGCGCGTGACCGGCACGGACTTGTTATCCTTGCCGAGTTCGGCCAGGCGAATCATGCAGATGTTCTCGCTGCCGAGCGAGTGGACGTAGGCGTAGTCGTCCGAGAAGGTGATCTGATCCGGCTCCGGCTCGACCGGCACGGCTTGCAGGCGGCGGTTGGTCGCGGCGTCGAAAATCTCTACGACGCCGGCGCGCCGGTTGACGACGAAGCCCCAGCGCCCGTCGTTCGTGAAGCGGATGGCCGCGAGGCCCGCGTCGGTTTGGATACGCGCGCGCACTTCGTGGGCGTCGCCGCCGACAACCGTGACGGTGCCGTCCGTTTCGTCCGCGACGTAGACGGCTTTGCTCAGCGGCGAGATGGCGAGCGCCGCCGGGTGCGCGCCCGTCTTGAGTCTTTTCACCTCTGAGAGCTTCTGCACATCGATGACGGAGAGCGTGCCGTCCTGCTGGCTGGTGACGTAAGCGTAGCGGTCGTCGGGCGTGACGACGATCTCGTGCCGCCCTTCACCTGCCGGGATGTGCTTCACGAACTTGAGGGCCGACGTGTCCACGACCGACACGCCTCCGGGCGCGTGCGCGCCGGGCGGCGAATCGACGCTCACCCAGAGGTACTTTTCGTCGGGCTGTAAGGCGAGGCGCATGGGGCGCAGGCCGACATCTATGTTGGCGATTACTTTCCAACTGGCCGTGTCCACGACGGCGACGGCGTTGGCTTCAGGCATGCTGACGAAGAGGCGGCGTCCGTCTCTGCTCTGCACCCAATCCTCGCCGGGACTCTTGAGGAAGACGAGCGTGTAGAGCTTGGTCGTGCCGAAGCCGACGAGCGGGTCTATGACCGAGATGTCGGCCTCGTTGTTGAGCGTCAGGATGTAGTAAGTGTTCAGGTCGAAGTCGGGGCGCGTGCTCATGCTGCCTTGCAGGAAGGACTGAATCTTCTCGCGGCACTGCTTCGCGTCGGGCGCGGCGTCGTTGTCGCGCCCGTCGATCCAGACGGACGGATGCAGCCCCGATACGGCATTGCCTGTGGCGGTGTCGGTGATCTTAAACTGCACCGCCGCGTCCTGCCCTTCGACGAGCGCGCTGGCCTGCGACGGATCGAGCGGTCGGATTTGAAAGTCGACCGCGATGCCCTCTTTGACCACCCGTTGGGCGACGCCTCTGCCCTCCGCAACGGGCGAAGCCTGCGCTGCCGTCTGCGGCTGTGCTGCGGGCTTTGCGTTCTTATCCTGCGCCGCGCAAGGAGCGAGGGACGACAGCAGAAGCAACAGGCCGACGCACAGACGCGCGTGAACGGCCCGGCTCGTCGCGTATTCGCGCGCCGTCAGATCAGTTAACAGGCTGCGGAAATTCAATCTCATCTGTTGACCTCGGTCTTTAATCTCATCTTCGCGCCGGGTAGGCGCACGACCACTCTACCGGGCTCCGGGCCGCACGACTGCGAACGCACTACCGACTGACTGCCGGCTCGTGCGAGTGGGGTTGCGCCGCCGGAGCGAGAGGCGGCGTTAAGCTGTGGTGACGTTTAAGGTGATGCGAGTTTGAGCGCGGGCGGCGATTGGAAGCTATGGAAGCTGCGCCGCGACTTAAAGCCGGTGACGGCAACAGAGGTCACGCGGACGGGCACGCGGGCGCGAACGAAGACGGGGCGGGGCGTCATAATTTACACCTCACACCAGGGAAGGCGGGCACCAGACCCTGGCGACATCTTTCTAACTAGGGCGTTCCTTTTCACTGCCTCGCGTCGAGTCTGACGACGGTCGCATCTTTTACACGCGAGGTACTTAACGGGTGCCACCTTTTTTGCAAACCCCGTGCCTGTGACGCGGATCACATGGGCATGTGGCACAGATCACACGAAAAGACTGAAGGAATTGCCGGGCGGCGCTGTAGGCTCGAAGTGGAATCCGCGCAAGCGTGTTTCACCCTGCATCACTCAGGCGGGCGATGTGTTATGAGGTGAAACATGGGAGGACGCCGTCACTCCGCGGGTCGACCCGCGCTCCCCGCGAGCGCCTGCGCGACCAGCGCGAGGATGTCCGACGGCAGAAAGGGCTTCGGTAAGACGCCGAGCGCGCCGCGTGCGGTGGCGGTCGCAAGCAGCTCCGGGCAGGGATAGGCGGTGATGATGATGACGGGGCAAGCGACTGCGCGACTGCGCATAGCGGTAAGAACGTCGAGGCCGGACATGTCCGGCAGTTGGTAATCCGTGATCGTGAGGTGGAAGTGGCGCGAGGCCGACTGCTCAAGTCCGTCGCCGCCGGTCGGTGCCAGCGCGGCCTCGTAGCCGTTATCCTCAAGGATGGTCTTCAACGCATCGGCCACGCTCGGCTCGTCGTCAATGATTAAGACTTTTGCTCGGCTCATCGGTTCGCCTCATCAGAGGCACAATCTCCGGCTCAGGGTTGCCCCGCACCGGGTTGCAAGCGTGAGGCCGCCCGCCTCTGTAAACAGCGGCCGATCTTATGAGAGCAGCGGGGCGCGCCGAGTTGCAGGAGCCTCGCGATTTCATAACATCTTCGCAGCCGCGCCGCACGCGCGCCGACGGCGCAGTCCGCACGCAGGCTCCGCCGTGCGGTCGAACCGCCAGCGGACTCTATTCAGGGCGAGCTTTAAGAGGCGGAATCCCTATCGCAGGTACAGAGCTGTGAGCGTATTTGAAAATACATACGGCGCGGAGGAATTGTTCCCGCGCAGGCGGGTCGCATGAAGTTCAAGTGTCTCGGCCCGCGGCGCGGGCGTCCTCTATGTCCTGGCCGAGGCCCATGCGCTTCAACATGCGATAGAGGGTCGGGCGGTGGAGGTTGAGTATTTCGGCGGCCTTTTTGATGTTGCCGCCGGTGCGCTCCAGCGTCTGCTCGACGGCCTCGCGCTCCACCTCTTCGAGCGTCATGTAAGGCGGGATGACGCAGCGGAACTGCTGCGCCTGTCTTCCTTGAAGGTGCGGCGGCAAGGTGTCCGGCGTCAGCTCTTCGCCGTGACAGAAGAGCAAGGCCCGCTCGACGACGCTCTCCAACTCGCGCACGTTGCCGGGCCAGTCGTGGCGCGCCAGCAGCGCGAAGGTTTCGGTCGAGATGCGCTTGACGGGCTTTTTGTACTTGACGCTGTAACGCTCCAGGAAGTGCTCGGCCAAGAGCGCCAGGTCGTCGGGGCGCTCGCGCAACGGCGGCACTTCGATCTTGATCGTGCTGATACGAAAGTAAAGGTCTTTGCGCAGCACGCCCTCCCGCACGGCCTCCTCGGTGTTGCGGTTGGTTGACGAGATGAGGCGGAAGTCCACACTGATCTCCTGCTCGTCGCCGAGGCGGCGCACCCTTCGCTCTTGCAGCACGCGCAGCAGCTTGGTTTGGAGGTGCACCGGCATTTCCGCGATCTCGTCGAGGAGGAGCGTGCCGCCTTCGGTGATTTCGATGAGGCCGCGCTTGTCGCGGTCTGCGCCGGTGAAAGCGCCCTTCTTGTAGCCGAACAGCTCCGACTCGATGAGGTCGCGCGGGATGGCGGCGCAGTTGATTTTGGTGAATGGTCGCTCGGCGCGGCTGCTGCGCCGGTGAAAGGCAGTGGCGATTAACTCCTTGCCCGTGCCCGACTCGCCCTCGACGAGGACGGAGGCGTCGGAGAGGGCGGTGGCGCGGACGGTCTCGAAAATCTGGCGCATCTGCGGGCTGCGCCCGATCATGTCGAAGTCTGCCTCCTGGTCGGAGAGCTTGCGCCGGAGCGCGCGATTCTCGCGCCGGATGGCGGCGAACTGGAGCGCGCGCTCCGCCAGGAGCGAGACCTGGTCGGGCGTGAACGGCTTTTCGAGATAGTAGTAAGCGCCTTTTTTAATCGCCTCGATGGTGATGTCGAGCGAGCCATGCGCGGTCATCAGGACGACTTCCGTGTCGGGGCTGTCTTGCTTAATGCGCGAGAGGAGTTCGAGTCCGCTCAGGTCTGGCAAGCGCAGGTCGGTGAAGACCAGTTGGAAGGGGCGCGCGCCCAGCAGCTCGACAGCCTGCGCGCCCGTCTGCGCCGCGGCGACCCTGTAGCCGCGCTCGCCGAGTATGAGCGCGAGCGCGTCGGCGACGCTTGTTTCGTCGTCAACGACCAGGATGTTAGCGCGGTTCGGCATCACGCACCTCCCTCGTCCTGCGGCAGTCTGATCTGAATCCGCGTGCCCTCACCCGGTCGGCTTTCGACTTCAATCTCGCCCGCGTGCTGCTCGACGATCTTGCGCGCGTAGGGCATGCCCAGACCGAGGCCGCGACTCTTTGTCGTGTAGAAAGG
>JALZHC010000858.1 GCA_030914105.1 Acidobacteriota bacterium | reverse complement strand
ATCTAACTCCACCTGTTTTACCGGCACGCTTCGTCTCGTAGCGCCGCCGCTCATTCTTCTTTCTCAAATCGCTCGCTGCTGCCGCGGCTACGCGAGTAGCCGGCGGGAGCATCTTCCCGGCGCGGGCAGTTCCCTGCCTTTTGACGGGTCTCTTCAACTTTTTACCTCCAAGGGGTCGCTCCAGTTCTCAAGCCTCGCATCCATCAGGCCGCCGTCGGCGGCCACCCGCTTCCGTCGAAAGCCGAAAGCGGCATCGAGCAAAGGAGGAGCCATGAAAGTTCTCAAGTTGTTCGCCCTCGTGTTTTTCGCCTCAGTGATCGCAGCTTCGCTAATACTCACCCCAAACGTCAGAAGCCAGACCGGCGCAACCGAGGCCCCCGCGGGCTTCGACCAGACTAACGGTTTCGAGCCGCAGGGCGACGCCAATACGCTCGACACCTTCCTCGGCGACAAGGCCATCTTCGAGAAGCGCGACACGAAAGAGACCGGCCTCGGCCCGGTTTATAACGCGCAGTCCTGCGCCGAGTGCCACCAGAATCGCGCCACCGGCGGCGTCAGCCAAATCCTCGAAATAAGGGCCGGCCACAGCGGCCCCAACGGCTCGTTCGTCCCCGCGCCCGGCGGCTCGCTTATCCAGACCCGCTCCATCTTCACGAAACTTCAGGAGCGCGTCCCCGACGGGCCGCGCATCGTCTTCCAGAACAACGCCGGGCAGGTGAGCCTCATGGGCTTCGACGGCGGCCAGAACGGGATGCTGAACGTCGTGGGCAGCACGCCCTCGACGGGCACCTTCCCGGCCTTCTCGGCTGACGGAACGCGAATCGTCTTCAGCAATAACGGCAACCTCTGGATCGTCAACAACGATGGGACGTTCCCGAACAACATCACCCAGGACGGCACGGACTTCATGCCCACCTGGTCGCCCGACGGGACGAAGATCGCCTTCACCCGCGTACTAAACGGGCAGGCCCAAGTCTGGACGATTTCCCAGTTCGGCACGGATGCGACGAACATCTCCAACTCGACCCAAAACGACGGCCTGCCCGCCTACTCGCCCGACGGGACGAAGATCGCCTTCGAACGGTCGCCTTCGATCTCCAACCCGGTCGGGAGGATTTGGACGATGAACGCCGACGGCTCCGGGCAGATGCAGATCACGAACGGGCCGGGCAACGACGAGCGCCCGACCTACTCGCCCGACGGGACGATGATCGCCTACAGCACGAACGGCGACGGCAACTACGAGATTTACAAGATACCCATCGTCGGCGGCATCGCGATGCGGCTGACGAACAACCCGGCCTCAGACCGCAACCCCAGTTGGTCGCCCGACAACACGGCCATCGCCTTCGCCAGCGACCGCAACGGCACCATGAACATCTGGGCCATCGCGACCGACGGCACCAACCCGACCCTCATCTCTCCGCCCAGCGTCGGCGGCAACACGCCCTACTACTCAAGGGATACGGGCGAGAACGTCCGCACCTTCCGCTCCTCGCTCAACACGCTCGGCGACGGCTTCGTCGAGGCCATCGCCGACAACACCCTGACCGGGATACGCGACAGCCAGCCGACGAGCATGCGCGGCACGGCCATCGTCGTCGACATACTCGAAGCGCCCGACCAGACGCGCATCGGGCGCTTCGGCTGGAAGGACTCCATCGGCACCTTGCTCACCTTCTCGGCGGCGGCCTACCTCAACGAGATCGGCATCACCAGCCCGCTCCAGCCGATTGAGAACTCCTCGCTCGGTCGCTCGGTCGCTGTCGTGGACACGGTGCCCGACCCCGAAGACACGGGCGGCGACATCGGATTCGGCGAGGACGTGGAGGCGTTCACGCGCTTCATGCGCTCGACCGAAGCGCCCGACCGCGACCGCGTGCTCGTCCCTGACGACGCGTCCGACCCCGGCTCGGCGCTCTTCGACTCGCTCAGCTGCTCGGTCTGCCACGTCCGCAACATCACGACCGCGCCCGTCGGCTCGGTCATCAACGGCGGGCAGTTCACAGTGCCCGACGCGCTCGGCAACAAGATCATCCACCCTTACAGCGACTTCCTGCTGCACGACATCGGCACGGGCGACGGGATAGTTGAGACCAACGGGGAGACGACCAGAAACATGATGCGCACCGCGCCGCTCTGGGGCCTGAGGACGCACGACAAGTTCATGCACGACGGCGGCTCTGCTTCCGCGCCCACGAACAGCGGCGCGCAGTCGTTCACCTTAAACGAGGCCATCCTGCGCCACGCCGGGCAGGCCACCTCCAGCCGCAACTCCTACCAGGCGCTGACGCCGCTTCAGAAGGCGCAGTTGATTAAGTTCCTCAAATCGCTATGACGGCTCCGGGCTAGCGACGGCTCGCGGCGCTCCCACA
>JALZHC010000857.1 GCA_030914105.1 Acidobacteriota bacterium | reverse complement strand
ACGCCGAGCAGCGTGTGGCCGGCGCGCGCCGCGAAGCGCCCGAAGCTCCCGCCGATGAAGCCGCCGCTGCCTGTGACGAGGATTCTCAAGTCGCCAACCGTGGAAAGGTCGAGTTAAGTTTTCAACCCCGGAAGGGGTGAAATGTAAAAGCCAGGGGCAACGCCCCTGGTCAGCCGACATTAAATTTTCAGAAGCCCCGAAGGGGCGAAATACAGACGCCAATCGTATCCCGGAATTTATTCCGCCCTTTCAGGGCTTCACTTGATTGACGACTCGTAACCAGGGGCGTTGCCCCTGGCTATCTCATTCTGCCCCTTCGGGGCTTCGGCACTTCCAGGCTGGACGACTCCCCCGTGCTCGAAGAGGCTGCGGACGGAGTCGTTGATGACTTGGCCGACGACCTCCGGCGAGAAGTGCTGACGGACGTGCGCGTGGCCGCGTTCGGAGAGTCGCCGCCAGAGCGCTTCGTCGCGGTAGGCGCGAAGGACGGCGGCGGCAAAGTCCTGCGGCGAGTCGGCAATCAAAGCCTCTTCGCCGTCGCGCAAAGACATCCCTTCCGCGCCGATGTTGGTCGTGACGACGGGCAGGCCGTAGGAGAGCGCCTCGCCGATCTTGCCCTTGACGCCCGCGCCGAAGCGTATGGGCGCGACGAAGACGCGCGCGCGCGCAAACAACGGGCCGATCTCCGGCACGTAGCCAAGCAGACGCACGCCCTCTGAAGTGTCTGTCGAGAACTCCGGTGGCGCGTTGTCGCCGACGAGCAGAAGCTCTGCGCGCGGAAGCTCTCGCCGGACTATCGGCAGCACTTCGCGGACGAAGAAGTTGACGGCGTCGGTGTTGGGCCGGTGAAGAAAGTTGCCGAGGAAGAGCAGGTGCTCGCGCTCTCGGAAGGGCAGGCCGCGTTCGTGCGCCTCATGGATGGTCGGGATGACGAAGGAGGACACGCCGGGCGCTTCGCGCTTCATGACCTCTTTGTCCGCCGAAGAGTTGCACCAGACGGCGTCGCTCGCGCGCGCAAGCCGCGTCTCGACGCGGCGGTAACGCGCGGCCTCGCGCGCCGTCGCGGCGTCGCCGGTCAGCTCGGCCTCGCGCGCGAAGCGTATGAAGTGCGCGTCAACCATGTCGAAGACGATCTTCACGCGCGGGTCGGCGCGGCGGACGGATTTTAAGAGCGCCTCGGCCACGAAGGGACGGCTGATGACGGCGGCGCGGAAGTGCCTCTGCTTCAAAAGGCGTCGGAAGTCTATGGCGCTCACCGTCTCGATGCCCTCCCGCCAGAGCTGCTCTTCATATTCGGGCCAGACCTGCTTGCTCGTCGTCAGCAGGACGGGGTGAGACCACTCGGAGAGCGCGCGCAGGATGTAGAGCATGCGCGCGCTGCCGGCGTCGCGGTCGGGCGTGGGGATTCGGTCGTCGAAGACCGCGACCTGCGCGGCCCACTTGCGATTGGCAGCCTGCTCCGCGCGCGAAGGGTCTTCGGCATGATGCTCGCGCGCGAGCACGCCTTGCCACTTGTCGTAGAACTTCGCGCGGTTAACGACCTGATAGTGCTTGAAGCCAGTTCGCGTGTCGCGGCCCGCGGTCGCGCCCTCGTAGTGGATGAGGCGCGAGAGCGGCTGGTAGATAACTTTAAACCCTAGCGAGCGCACGCCCATGCAGAGGTCTGCGTCCTCGTAGTAGGCAGGGGCGTAGCGTCGGTCGAAGCCGCCGAGCCGCTCGAACAGCTCTCGCCGGATGAGGAGCGACGCGCCGGAGCAGTAGTCAACCTCGCGCGCGAAGGCGAAGCGGCGGTCGTCGGGCGAGCGGCCCCAGCCGTAATGAAACGCCGCGCCGTTCGACCACAGGATCGCGCCGGCTTCTTGAATCCTTCCGTCGGGGTAGAGGAAGAGCGAGCCGACGGCGCCCGCGCGCGCGTCGCGCTCGACGGTTTCCAGAAGGGCGTCGAGCCAGCCCGGCAGGACGAACGTGTCGTTGTTGAGGAAGACGAGGAAGCGCCCGCGCGCGACCCCTGCCCCTTGATTGCAGGCGTCGACGAAACCGCGGTTGGCCTCGTTGTGGACGACGCGCACGAAGCCCTCGAAGTGCGCGAGGACTTCGCGCGTCTCGTCGGTCGAGCCGTTGTTGACGACGATGACCTCTGTGTCGTCAAAGTTAAGCTCGCGCAGGAGCGAGCGCAGGCACTGGAAGGTGAACTCGACCTTGTTGAAGACGGGGATGATGACGGACGCCGTGACGGGGCGTCCCGGGTCGAGGCCGGCGGAACCCTCCGCGGCGGCGCGCGCGAGGAAGAGGAAGTCGGAGGCGCCCCAGACTTGCGCCTGCGGCGGGCCGGGCCGCTGCTTCACGTCGAAGGCGCGGCGCAGGTCCACGCCGTGGGC
>JALZHC010000856.1 GCA_030914105.1 Acidobacteriota bacterium | reverse complement strand
GGGACACTCAGCTCGAAAACAACAAGCGGGCCTACGCCCTCGCCTTCGTCCAGCGCGCCGCGTTCCTGTCCGCCTACCCCTCGACACTGACGGCGGACGAGTTCGTCTCCAAACTCGACCAGAACGCGGGCGGCGTGCTCTCCGCCGAACAGAAGGCGCAGCTCGCCTCCTCCCTGGGCGCGACGCCTTCAGACCCCGCCCTGCGCGCGCAGGTGCTGCGCTCAGTCGCCGAGAATCCGGTGCTCGACGCGCAAGAGAAGAACCGCGCCTTCGTCCTCATGCAGTATTTCGGCTACCTGCAAAGAGACCCGGACGCCGCGCCCGAACAGACGCTCGACTTCCAGGGCTACAACTTCTGGCTCTCGAAGCTGAACGCCTTCAACGGTAACTACGTCGCGGCGGAGATGGTCAAAGCCTTCATCACCTCGACCGAGTACCGCAAGCGCTTCGGCCCGTAGGGATACAGAACCGCGAGCGGAAGCCTCGCAGGTCACTGGAAGGATGAAGGCGGAAGGATGAAGTGTAGACGACTTGGCTTTCCCTTCATCCTTCCGCCTTCATCCTTCATCCTTCGAGCCGACCTCGCCCTCAATTGTCCGAGTCGTCTTCGGAATCGTCCCCTTCGTCTTCGTCCTCGTCCTGGTCTTCGGCGCTCGTCCGGCGTCGGTAGATTCGGTAGTTGTTCAGGCTCTCGACCTGCTTGAAGTCCTGCTTCAGCAGTTCGAGCATCCGGTCTCGGTCTTCTTCCACCTGGTCTTCGTCGAGCTGCAAGTCCTCTTTGACGACGAGCCAGCGGATGTCCGTCTGCCTCGCAAGCTCCAGCACCTCTTCGGGGCTGTAAGGGTTGACGGTGCGGTCGAACATCAGCACGGGGAAGCGCGGGCGTCGGGCCGTAGCGTAGTAGAAGAGGTCTTCGCCGGGCAGCATCAGTATGCCTTCGTCGCGCGGAATCTCCCGCTCCGTGTAAGCGACCAGCTCCTCGAAGTCCGGAACCCAGGAGCCGCGCACGGAAAGCCCCTTCAGCGCGGGCAGCGTCGGGCGCGCAAGCTCGCCCTCGGAGAGGTTCGCGTAGTCCAGACGCTCGTGCGTCCAGACGTAATGCCCGCCCGCCGCGAGCAGCGACGCCGCGACCAAAGCGGCGAACGTGACGACGAACCACGCCGCAGACTTCGCCGCCCGCTCCTTGCTCAACGGCTCGTCGTTGCTCGACGGCTCGAAAGATGTCGCGAGCGCGCACGCGATGAGGATGAGAAGCAGTGGCCAGAGGCCGTAAGTGGAACCCCAGAGCTGCTGCGAGAGGAACGCGCCGTGCGCCGTCGCGATGAGGACGAACGGCAGGACGAGCGCAAGGCCTGCGCGTCTTCTCAGACTCAAGGCGGCGAGCACGAAGGAGACGATGAGGACGAAGGGCCAGACGTCAACCAGCCGCTCGGCCTGCTCCGAAGTGTCCGGGTTAACGAACAGGTAGACGACCGCCCACATGAACGGCAACGACATCAAGCCGGCGCTGACGAGCGCGAGCGCGCGTCTGTCCCGTTTGCGGTTGAGCCGGAGCAGAACAGCGCCGACGCCTGTGGCCGCGAGCCAACAGGGCAGCAGGCGGTTCTCGTACATCTGTAGCATGTCGGCGAGCGGCGGAGTGCGCCGCGCCGCGGCGAAGCGAATCGTCCAGCGCACGTAGTTGTCGAGGCCCGCCGTCAGTTGAATTATCAGCAGCGCCGCCGCGAGGCCGACGAAGGCTCCCGCCAAAAGCCGGACGTAGCCGCGCACCGCGCGCCCGCGCCAAGCCTCGACCGCGATCAACGCCGCTATCGCCGCGACGGCGCTCAGGAGGAAGGCGAGGCCCGTGTTCTGTTTGACGAAAACGGGAACGGCGAGCGCGGCCCCGGCGACCAGAGCGCGCGACGGCGCCAGCCCCTTCCGCTCCGCCCACTGCCAGAGGCAGACGCAGACGAGGATAGCGAAGGTGCAGTCAGGGTCGTAGAAGGGATGCGGGAAGATCGCGTAGATTCCGAGCACGACGAGCGGCGCGCTCAAGAGGTAAGCGACGAGCCTCGCGTGCGTGAAGCCGCGCAGGCAGTTCAGGATGACGCGCCAGGCCAGCACCGAGGAGAGTCCGCCGACCGCCGCGCTGTAGACGATGTGGTGCCAGAACGCGCGGCCCGCGAGTTTGATGACGGCGGCCTGCGTGAGGAAGGTCAGCGGCGCGTAGGGAAAAGGAAAGTCTCGGTAGGGCACGTCGCCGAGCGAGATGCGGTAAGCATTCTCCAGAATGTAGCTCGCGTCCCAGAGGACTCCCAGCCGCGAGTTCTGCCAGACGACGACCGCCGCGCTGGCGGCGAAGAGCAGGAGCGCCGCGGGCCAGTCGTACCAGCGCCAG
>JALZHC010000026.1 GCA_030914105.1 Acidobacteriota bacterium | reverse complement strand
CGCTTAGCCAGTGGAGCCTGGCCGCTGTCATTTGGAACAGAACGCGGCCACCTGAATCCAGACGTTGTCGTAGGGCTTCTGGTACGGGCTTTTGTCTGTGCGGAGCTGCCCGCCCGCGCGCCCGCGCGCCCAGCCGCTCGCGCGGTACTCGTAGACCTCGAAGGTCTGGTTCCTGTATAGCTGAGCCCACGCGCGTCCCTGCGGGTAGTTGCGAACGTAGACCTTGTCCCAGCAGATGGTGCGGCGGTCGCCCGCCAACGCACGCCCGTTCGCACCGAAGAGAACGCCGCCGGCCAGCAGGGCCGTCAGCACGAAGCCGAAGGCGAGGCGGCGCGGCCATCCGCCACGCCGCCCGGAGATTCCTTGTTTGATGTTCATGTCAGTCCTCCTCGTTCAAGGTCAGTTACAGAGCTTCTCGCGGAGAACGTATCCGGAGACGCCGCTCGCGTTGTGTACCCCGAAGGCCCACGTGCCGTCCACGTAGTGGTAGACGCGGAACGAAGCGCCGCGCGGCAGCCTGTGGCGACGCTCCGACTGAGTGGTGGGGTATTTATAGATGTAGACGTTATCGGCGCGGCAGGTGGTTCTGGTGACCCCCTGCTGGTCGCGCGCGGCGGCACTGCCGCCGGCGACGAGCACCATCATCGCGAAGAAGAGTGTCAGCGCGAGAGCCGGGCGGCGTCGCCGGCGTGCTGCGCTGGACTCATCGTTCATGCGGCTTGTTCTCATGGCCTCACCTCCCTCTCATCTTCGCCCGGCGCTTCTATGCAAAAGCGCCTGGGGTGCGTTAAGATTTGGCCGTCGTCTTAGCGAGCCCTCATTACCCGATTCCGTCACGGAGGTATAAGTCGGGATGCTTGACAACGAACCCGTTCAGTCCCTCATCTCTTTCATTACCGCGGTCGCCCGTAAGGCGGCGCTCACTGCCGTCACGAGCCACACACGTGTTCGACACCTCTTCGTTGCCCGACGTAAATAGACGCGTTCGCCCGGCCCGGCCTTAAAGGTCTTGGCCGAGCATTAAGAGGTTGAAGCTTCCCTAAACAAGCTTGGCCTTCCCTTAACTGCCTGAAGTCGAAGCCGGGGGTGAGCAAAGTGGCAAGAGATACCTACTGCGAGTTTGGCCGATTCCGCCTTTACCCGACGGAACGTGTGCTGGAGTGTGACGGCGTCGAAGTCCCGTTGCGCGGACATCGGCTCGACATCCTTCTCATCCTCTTGAAGTGCAGGGAGCGCAAGGTCAGGAACAAGGAGCTGATCGGGGCCATCTGGTCGGGCAGTAAGGCGTTGAACGCGGCCGGCAACCTCCACGTCGAAATCGCCGGGCTGCGCAAGGCGCTGAAAAAAGCCTTACGGGGCGAGGTGTCGGGAGAAGACTCGGACGACAAAGACTCCGACGATGCGGCGGGATTCATCAAAAATTTCCACGGCGAAGGTTATAAGTTCGTGGCCGACGTGTACGAACAGGGCGCGCGCATCGTCGTCGCCATCCAGCCCTGGACGCGCGAGGGAAGCCCGTCGAAGCCGGACGCGGTCGGGCAGGGGATGGCCGACAAAGTCGCCACGATGCTGAACAAGCACACGGGCATCCACGTCATGCCGTCGGTTACGGCCATCAGGGAGTACAACGAGCATCCGGGGCGGAAGCCGCTCGCCTTCGGCCACCGCCTCGGGGCGGATCACGTCTTCGGCGGCGTCATCGGGCGGGGGCAGGTCAAGGTGTCTCACATAGACGTGTGCGCCGGGGAGGAGGTCGGCTCGACGATCATCAACTCGGACGACCCGGAGAGCTTCGAGACGTGTCTGCTGATCCTCAAGTGGATCAAGACGGAGCTTAAGCTGGCATCGACGGCCAGGGAGGAGGTGTATTCCACGAAGCAGTACACGAAGAACAAGAAAGCCAACGCGCTTTACCAGAAGGGGCGCATCCAACGCTTCAAGGGCACCGAGGTGTCGCTGCACCGGGCCACCAACTACTTCAAGCGCGCGGTGGTCGAAGACCCGCAGTTCGCGCGCGCCCACGCGAACCTCGCCGACACCTACATCTTCATGGGCGCGATGAACCTCGTCACGCCCCGCGAGAGTTATGACGGGTCGCGGGACGCGGCGATTGCGGCGCGCGACCTCGACCCGGCCATGGCGAGCGCGCACGCGGCCTGGGCGTTCACCAAATTTTTCTACGAGCGTCAGTGGGAGGAGGCCAGGGAAGGTTTTGAGGAGGCGATAGCCATCAACCCGAACTACCCAACCGCCCGCATGGGGCACGCCCACTACCTCATCTCGCAGGGCAGCCGCGTCAAGGCCCAGCGGGAGATTGACGAGGCGATGGCGCTCAATCCTTACTCCTTCTTCATCAGCTTCGTCCGCGGGATGGTCTACTTCCTCTCACGCAAGTATGAAGAGAGCCTCAAGCGGTTCGAGTGGACGCACGAATTAAACCTGCGCTTCAACATCAAGTCAGACCTCTCGCACTACGGACTCTCCCTCGCGCACGAATACATCGCTCTGTCCTGCGGCGCGCCGGACGAGCGCGAGGAGGAGTTCAAACACGCAGACCACGAGGCCCACCTGGCGATTGTCGCCTCCGGCGGACACCCGCTGAAACTCTTACACCGCGCGCACGTCAACGCCATGTGGGGCAAGATGGAAGAGGCGGCGAAACTGCTTGAGAGAGTCCTCCGGATGCGGGAGGAGGGACACTACGTCTCCCCGTACCACATGGCGACCGTTTACGCCGCGGTCGGTGAAGACGATCAGGCCATCGAGAGCCTGAAAGAGGCGGAGCACGTCCGCGACCAGTACCTCTTCCTGACCGGCGTCGATCCGAGGCTCGACAGCCTTCGCCCCGACCCGCGGTTCAAGGAATTGCTGTCGCGTCTTCGTCTAAAGGTTTGAAGCGAACGCCGAAATCCAATCCCGCCAGTCCCTCGTAGTTGCTAATACGAGAGGTCATCGCCCCTGCCACGGTCGTGCCGGCACGTCAGCCGTCAGACCGTCCTAGCTGTGGCCTTCGAGATTCCTGAAGAACCGCCGCGCCCGGGGACGCGCGCACGTCCACGTCACGCCTTGACGCCGGCGACCAAGCCGTGGAGGCGCTTCACGTGCGCAGAACACCGACCGTCCCGACAGCACTGCCGAACAGAGCGACATCGTCGCAGTCCAAATCTTCATGAACGAGTCTTAAGAGCAGCCCGCTAACTGAGCTGAATGCGGCGCGCGTCACACAGGGGCGAGACGCACGCCGGAGGGTTCGGCGAGCTGCCCGAAGCGTCAGCGCCCACAGAGAAGAGTCGAAGCTTTCAAGGCGGCCAACGGAAGCCCCGGTTCTCTACACCACCCGGCCCGCGGTGTGTGTCGACAGCGGCACTTTCAAAAGGAGACGGAAACGTGGCAGAGGTTAAAGCGTTAGACGCAACTCTGAAGATCATGAAGAGCAAGAGGACGAAGCTCCGGCGGACTTTCCTTAAGCCGCCGGGCACGGCCAGCCGCGCCACGATCAAATGGCAGCCGACGCCTGACCTCGCGGGAACCAGCCTCTACTTCAACGGCGGCCTCGTCGCGCGCGGCGCGCAGCTCCTCTCAGGTGGCGAAGCGACAGTCACCTTGCTTGCGACCAACGAGACGCACGCCTACTTGAAAGGCCCTTCGGGGGCCGCCCTGCTGGTCAGCGTCACGGTGGAAACGGACGCCACCGTCCAGGTCAACGTCTCCGGGGACAGATTGTACCAGGGCACTGCCTCGCGCCTGCTCATCAACTTCGTTGATTTCGAGCTTGAGCCGGACGCGCAGTTGGTCGCCGTCTTAGGGCCTGGCTTGCAGGGGGCGGACGGGCAGACAGACGCGCCCATCCCGCTGCAAGGGATTGATAACCACAACGCCGAGCTTTTCCTCCTGGCCGACCACAACGCGGCGCTGGGCGAGACCACGTTCGACATCCAGTCCAAGAACGGCACGCTGGCGACCTGCCATGTTCAAATCCTAAGCCCGCTGCCGACCGGCAACGGGCTGCTCAAAGTCGACACGCTCGCGGATGCCGCGACCGGCTCTTTCAAATCGCCCGCCGCGCTCGTCCGGAGTGCGGACGGAACGATGTTGGTGGCGGACACGGGCAATCACTTAATCAAGCAACTGAGTCCCGGCGCGACGCCGACGACGGTAGCCGGAGACGGCAACGCGGGCAACGCCGACGGCCCGGCGCTGTCAGCCCGCCTTAACTCGCCCGCCGGCCTCGCCCTCGCCCCCGATGGCCGTTTATACATCGCCGACACCGGCAACGATTCGATCCGGCTGCTGGCCGATAACACTCTCGCAACGCTGGCCGGCTCGGCCGGGCCCGGCTACACCGACGGGCCGGCGACGGCGGCGCGTTTTCGTCAGCCGCGCGGACTCGCCCTCGCGCCCGACGGCAGCCTTTTCGTCGCCGACACCGGCAACCACGCCATACGCAAGATTGATCCGGACGGCGCGGTCTCGACCGTCGTAGGCAACGGCCAGCCCGGCGACGACGACGGGCCAGCCGACTCCGCGCGGCTCAACTCGCCGCGCGGACTGGCCTTCGGGCCTGACGGCTCACTCTACCTCTCCGACGCGCACCGCGTCCGCGTCCTCACGCCCGACGGGCAGTTGCGCACCCTCGCGGGCGGCCCGCTGCCCGGCTTCTATAATTTCGTCGGCGCGGATGCGCGCTTTAACCAGCCAGCCGGACTTGCGTTCGCGCAAGACAGGCTCGTCGTCGCGGACACGGGCAACGGGCTGCTCCGTGAGGTTCCATTGGACGGGATGGTCACGACGCTCGCCGGCGGCGGGCGCAAGGCAGATGCGGACAGCGCCGACCGAGTCCGCTTCGCCGCACCAGCTGACATCCTTCTGGGGGACGACGGCTCAGTCCAATTCTGCGACGCTGGCTCGAACGAGGTGCGCGCCGTGCGGGAGGCGGACACGCTCATGGTGCAAGTCTTGAGTCCGCCCCTCAAGAACTGTGTGACCGGGGACGAGCGCATCCTCATTAAGGGCAGAACCAACCGCCCCGGCGCGAAGGTCGGCGTGGCGCTGAAGCCTGAGAGCCCCTTTAACCAGAACCTGCAAGTGGAGGCCGGCGACGACGGCATCTTCGAGATGATGGTGCTGCTGACCCTCGGCGAGATGAACGAGGTCGCGCTGACCGTGAGCGCCCCCGCCTCGCGCAGCGGACTCTCAGGTCAAGCCGCGACCGACGCCGCCGCCCCGGAAGAGTTCTCGCTCGCCTTCAACGTCCGCTCAGAGCCGGGGCTGACCGACTTAGCCATTATCGAGCCGAAAGACTGCGAGGAGTTGGAAGGCAGCTTCATCCGGATAAAGCTGTTCCTCAGGAACGTCTACCTCGTCGCGGTGGCGACGGTGGTCGTCCTGGTCGGCATCGCCTACATAATTTATCAACTGCGTAATCTGCAACGGATCATCGAAGCGACTGTGAAGGTGTTGAAGGAGGCGCTGGAAGTCCTCATAGAGTCCGGGCCTGTCGATGCTTACCTCTTTATCCTCGGCACCATTCTCAGGCGGCTGCCCGTGCCGGCGGGCAGCCAGGCGCCCGCCGCCCTCGGAGACGGCGACGACGACGACGATGCGTTTGAAGCCGTGCTGGCCTCCAAGACCTGTCTGGTCTTCGACAATAAAGGCGGCGGCTCTCCCGCGGAATTCGCCGAGCTGACTGACGGCCAGATGGTTGAGGACAACCGCCTCGACGTGGCACTGAACGTCGGCACGACTTTCGTCGCGGGCGATGTCAACGGCGTGCCCCTGGACGCGAGCGGCGTCGCCAGGGGCGTGCCGCTCACCGACGCGACGACGCAGCTCGTAGCGCGCACCGAAGACAAGTGGGGGCAGGTCACGCTGCAAACCATCTCGGTTAGACTGGCCGACGGCGTGCGGCCCAAACAACTGCTGCCGGAGCCGCTCGCGCCCGCCGTCGCGATGCCCGGAGAGATGCTCACGATCAAAGGGCCGGGGCTGGCCTCGAAAGCCGAATCGCTGCTGCTGAGCACGAGGGCGGGCGTCGTCAAAGTGCCGGTCGCGGCAGACGGGCCGGATCAGGTTCAGGTCGAGCTGCCGCAGGACGCGCTTAACGGGACGGTGACGCTGATGGGCGCGGACGATTACGAAGCCCTGCAACTCAATTTGAAGATGCCCCAGGAGATTCCCGGCGGCGAAGGCGAGTTGTTGAGCGAACGAGTCGCGCCGGTCGGGAGGCCAGCCGGCGATGCTTACGTGGAGGACGAGACTCCGCTGCGCGTCGATTGCCTGCCTGCGGCCACCGTCGGCGAGGTCAATCAACTCGTCAGGCAGCTTAACCTTCGTCCGGTGGGGGCGAGAGTCAAGGCGGCGGAAGGGCCGACGGGCGAGCCATGGACAGTCCGCCTCTGGTTCGCCGTGCCCGGCGATTACCTGGCCGCTCTGGAGGCGTTCAGGGAAGCGCCGTGGGTCTCCGCGGCCGGCTTCGACACGTCGGACGGCTCGCACATCCATCTCCTGACCGTCGGCTACCCGACCTCGACATCCGCGGACGAACTCGATTGGGTGTGGGATCTCTCGCGCACGGAAGAAGAGTTGCAGCGGAGCAGCACATGGCAGCTTCAGTTCGCGCGCTTCCCCGCCGCCTGGAACCTGAAGGCGTATGAGGCCCGCAGGGTGGACGCCGCCGTAGCCGACGGCTTCGGCTTCGGCGGGCCGCAGCACGAAGACGTGGACGTGGACATACGCGGCACGCAGCCCCCCGGCGCCGTCACTCACGGCTACACGGTCTCCAGCGTCTACGGGGCGAGACACAACGGTCGGACAAGCAGCAAGGGCACGGACGGCGCGAACCCGCTGCTCGACCCGAGCAACCCGCCGAACCCGAGCGACCCGAACGACGGTTTCAAAGGCTCGGTCATCTACGGCACGCCGATAGGAGACTTCACCGACCTTAGCGACCTGCTCAACGCGCCCGACTGCAAGATACGTGTCGTCAACTACAGCGGTGGTTACGATTTCAGCACACGCGATGATCCCAACAAGGACGAGCGCGGCCTCTGGTATTTCAACGCCAATTACGCCGGCGAGCACGACTTCTCCGGCAGGAAGGGCTTAGAGAACGCCCTCCTCAAACAGACCGTCGAGCGCAAAGAGATTAGCAAGTACCTGCTCTTTCCGAGGGGGAGCGCCGATGTCGAGGACGCCTCCGCGAGGTTGGTCTGCTTCCGCGAGGCGCGCGGCTTTACGGGCTGGCGAGTCGTGGAAGAGTTTTATGACGACCTCGCCACGGTGCTCAGCATCTATTACGACCCCAATTACACGAGGGAGCAGGTCAGGCTCGCAGTCCGTGAGCAGGCCAAGAAATTCCTGAAGGGCCACGTCGTCGCCAACTCCGGGCATGTCGCCACCCTGCCGCAGGACAGCCCCTGGGCGCGGCGACTCATCGTCGGGGATCTGAGAGACTTCCTAATCAAGAAAAAGGATTCCCAGCAGACGCAGCGACTGCTCACAGACATGGTGCGGAAGGGCGTGACGCTGACTGTCAGCGCGGGGAACGTGGCCGGGATTCGTCCCCCATTCCCGAAAGTGATTATCAGGGCCGAAGGGCCGATCTGGGATTTCTGGTGGGGGCCTTATAACGTCCCCTCCGCCTACTACACCTCTTTCTTCGGCTACATGCGGCTGGCCGCCGCCGACCCTTCGATTCTGGTCCAGGAAGATTTCCTCGACGTGACCGACGACGAGCTTGCAGAGATGCGCAGCTTCCTCGGCGGCCTCCAACCTCTGAGCTATCTCATCCAGATCGTCGGCGGTCTCTCTTCGCTCGAATCGCGCTCGCCGCGAAGCCACGGCGGGGAAGGGCTGTTGTACGCGCCGAGCGTGCGAGTCCGCGGCGCGACCTTCCTGGTCCGCGACGAGGAGCCCGTGAGTTCTTACACGGAGGGGGTGGGCACGTCCCTCTCCTCGCCCATAGTCAGCGGACTCATCGCCTACTTGCTCGCCCTCGACCCGGTCGAGCCGGCTGACAAGGCGGCGCAGGCAAAGAGGCTTTTGGACACTCTCTCGGACACGGCTTACCAGACCTCCGACGGCGTCAAGGCCGTCGACGCCTACAACGCCGCGCGCAGCTTCCTTGCATACGACGACGGCCAGTATCAGGGGACGGATTATTACCGGCACTTCGCCCGCGTCATGTGCCGCCTGAGCGACGGCACGCCGCACGGGAACGACCGCCCGTGCCGACGAGACCCGCAGTTCAATTCCGGCCTCGACGTGGAATACCTCAAGGGCGAGGGCGACATCAACATGGCGGACTTTCGCAGTTTCCGTGACGCCTACGTCCAACTGCACTACAAGGTGGACAAGTCCGGCAAGGGCTCGAAAAGCCCTTACGAAGACCGACAGGGCTACGCCATGCGGCTGCGCGACCTGAACGGCAGCGGGGCGAAGCCCTGGAGCGACCCGCAGGTCGAGCTCAACGTCTGGCCCCGCTTCGACCTCGACGGCACGGGGTTCGTCGAGAAGAAACAGGACTTGACGATTCAGGACATCAGCCGGGACGACGTTATGAAGGAAGGCCCCGATCTCGTCGGCTCAGACCTCGCCTATCTCGCCAGCTTCTGGACGGACGCCGCGGCCGCCCCCGAGTACGAGTTCGTGCGGAAAGAAGAACTCCTACTGCTCCTGCTCTCCTTCGACCTGCGCCTCACACTGCCCGACAGCATCAGCTCGGACGGCGACGGACAGGGCGACCCGGACAACTCTCTGGAAGAGCTGCTGCAACTCGCGCGCGACGAGAACGGAAAGGCGTTAAGCCCGGAGGAGTACATCGACCGCATAGAGTTCATCGTCGAGGACGAGAATCACAAGTACGACCCGGAGATGGACAAGGGCGAGTTGTACCGCAGAGCGATAAAGGGCGCGCAGGTTAAGAACTGGCTGAAATACGCCGACGACGCGTTCAAGAGGTGTAACGACCAGAAGATTCCCAGCTGCAAGAGAGAACTTTTTCTGACGCTGCCTCTCGTCAAGCCCGACGACCCGACGAACCCCGACTTTCTGGAAGCGCCTGAGCTGCCCGAACGCGTGCGCGTGCGCGGGCGGCTCGTGCTGCTACCAGCGGTCGTGCCCGACGCCAAGAGTGACGCCGAGCGCACCCTGGAATTCTTCGCCGTCTTTAACAAAGAGCTTGACCCGGACGAGCAGAACGAGGCCGCCTGCGGCTGGCTCCCGGCCCGCCTCGGTGGCCGTTACCCCGTGCGCTCTTTTCAACTCGCGCGCCCGAGGGCCGATAAGGCCGACCCGGATCGCGTCGCGCAGGACGAGCTCAAGAGGCTGAAGCCGGACGAGGACTTCTCCGTCTACGTGACGGGCGCGAACCTGATTCCGAGTCCACGCTGGGCCGTCTCGACCCAAATCCATTTCTGCCGAACCGACGAGCAGGAAGTGGGAGACTACGTCCGCCCGGTCGCCTTAACCTACAAAGACCCGCGGCAGCACCCGCCCGTCAACAACACGCGTCAGATCACCATCACCATCGATAAGAACACGGAGCCGTACCAGTACAAGCTCAAAGCGCGGCGCTCCCCGGCGGGCATTCTCGGCGAAAGCTGCAAGCCCGAGCAGAAGGCAGAGTTCAGCGTCGTGCCGCAGCCTACGCTTGTGCTGAAGCAGTACGAAGTGCCCGGCATCGAACGCACCGTCGTCATCCGCGTGACGCTCTGCATCGAGTGCCTACCGCTGCTGATTCCGTTCCCCCTCCCGCCGTTCGGCGACTGGTATCCGCTGCTCGGCGGCGGCCCGAGCGGGCCGAGCGTCGGCGGCTCTTACGGCGGCGGCCCGCCCAACGGCTGCGGCGGCTGGCCGGGCTTCTACTTCGGCGGCGGCGTGTGGGGGCTGAGCTTCGGCGTAGTCCTCTGCTTCATCACCATCACCGCGGTCATTCACTACCGCGAGAGCGACTTCGTCATCGAGGCCACGGTCTTCGCACCCGACGGCTACGAGCTGTGCGACATGAGTGCGACGCTGATGCCGGACGCCGAAGGTCTCGACATCATCGAGTTCATCAGCGACCCCGACTCGGCCACCACGGGCGGGACGGTCTGTGGCGAGATATTCATCTTCAGGTGGCGGCTGCGCGGCGTCACCGAAGGGCTGAAGCCTTACCGAGTCGTCGTGCGCGGCAAGACGCGCCCGCTCGCCTCCAGCCCTTCGGGCGGCGCGGGCGCTTCGGCGACTGCGACAGCGGCGGCAGCCGACGGCGTCGCGGCCACGGCCAGCGCCGAAAGCGGCGACTCCGACGAGTTCGAGGACTGGGGGCCGATGGAGATTAAGGGGCTGGTCGAGATCGCGCCGCCGTTCTTCCTCGTCGGCCTCAACTTCTCCAGCGACTATCTGGAAGAAGACGTGCCCTTCGACATGCTCGCCCTCGTGACCAACTCGCCGATGGCTACCGAGACGGCCTTCGACATCGTGATGGCCGTCTCGGGCGACGGCGCGGACGTGAAAGACCCGGTCAAGCGTCTGGGCGACCTCGCGCCGGGCGAGACCGGCGTCGCCGACTTCACGCTCGTCTCGCAGCGCACGGGGCCGGTCATCGGAGCCAGCCATCGCGAGACGGGGCGCGTCGCCGTTGAGGTCAACATCGCGGGCACGGCGGCAGCTCCGCCGCCCTACCCGATACAAGGCTCGGAGGGGCTGAGCTACATTCTCGCGCGCTATCCCGAATTGACGCGCGCCATCCTCGCGCTCGCGGGCAGCGGCTACGCCGACGGCCTCGCGCAGCAGAATCATGACGAGATGACGGCGGCAGTCGCCGTCTCGCTCTCGCTCCACCGCGCGGGCTTCCGACTACTCGCCGGAGAGGACGCGGCGTCGGTCATCGGCGAGTTGATCCTCGACGCACAGGGCGGGGCCAGCCCCGACCCGGACTTCGATCTCTTTCGCCGCACGTCGCCTCCGGGCCGCCGCGTGCGTGAAGCCGCGGGCCGCGCACTGGTGCAGGCAGCCGGTGAGAGCGGACTTGCCACCCCGGCGGCGCTCTTGCGTCGCCTGACGGAGGCGCTGTCCGGCATGTCCGTCGTCTTCTGGATGGCGAGCAGCACGGCGGCACGGCTTGAGGCGAGTGATGAACTCGGCAACAGTCTCAACGCCCCCGGCTTCGCAGGCCCGACGTCGAGTCTGCCTTACGCGCAACTGTATGAGGAGGCGTGGACGGACGGCCCCGTGCCGCTCGTCGCGCTCTCCATCGCTCCTGATGCCGGCGACCTCTGGGCCGTCGCGGAAGCGAGCGGCGGCACGCTCGACCTCTCGGCGGCGCTGCCCGCGCCGGGCGGCGGCCTTGTGCTCGCGACGTGGTCGGGCGTCAACCTCCCTGAAGGCGCGCGCGCGCGCGTGCGCTTCCTCCGGCTCCCGGCTCTGCCCTTCGACGGCCTTCTGGAGATCGAAGGGCCGCAGGGCACGCAGAGCCTGAGTGCCGGCGAGTTGACGTTCTTCGCAGACCCGCCGCCGCGCGTGCTCACGGCCACGCTTGCGCCCGCTTACCGCGGCGGAGCGCCCTTCCGCAACGTCGAGGTGCGCTTCAGCGAGATGCTTGAGACGGAGGGCGCACAGAATCCCGACAACTACATCGTGCCCGGCTACAAGGTTCTACAAGTCGCCTTGTACAGCCCGACGCGCGCCGCGTTCCTCTTTTTAGATAAGCCGCTCATCGGGGGCGCGAGCCTGCGCGTCGAGCACGTGCGCGACCTGCGGGGTCAGGAGATCGTGCCGGTCGAGACTGCGATCCGCGGCGGCACGGCGGGCGGAACCGTGCAGGGACGCGTGCTCGGGCCGGACGGCCAGCCGCTGCCCGCCGCGCAGGTGCAACTCTTCAGCCGCTCGCAACTCTTCGACGCGGTGGCCGACGAGGAAGGTCTCTTCAGCGTCGAGCGCGTGCCGGTCGGTGCCTTCAGCGTCTATGCCACCGACCCCGCCAGCGGACGCGCGGGGCGGGCAGACCAGCAGGTCGTCTTCCACGAGCAGGAAGTGTTCGTCGAGGTCGCGCTCGAAGGAGACGCCAGCGTGTCGGGTCAGGTTGTCGGGCCGGACGGCACGCCCGCAGCCGGAGCAAGCGTGCAGTTGACCGGACGCTGGCCTTTCGAGGCGACGACGACCACAGACGACGGCGGCTACTTCCGCGTTGACCGCGTGCCGCTCGCGGGCTTCGGCGTCGGGGCGGGCGACGCCGAGGGCCGCACGGCTTTCGCCTCCGGCAGCCTTGAGCGCTTCGGCGAGGTCGCCGCAGTCCGGCTGTCACTGAAAGACCTGCCTCTGGCAGACCTCTCAGGCAGAGTGTTCACGCCGCGAGGTGCGCCGCTGCCCGAGGCGGTCGTGCGCCTGGAAGGCGCCGACTACGTCGCGCAGTCGAGCACGGGCGCGAACGGTTCTTTCTCCTTCGTGCAACTGCCGCGGGGCGATTACACGCTGAGGGCGCAGGACTCGGCGGGACGCAGCACGAGCAAAGCCCTAAGCCTCTCAGCCGGGGCGCAGACCGCCGACCTGCAACTGATCGCCGCCGGCATCGTGACCGTGCGCGTCGTCGGGCCGGGCGGCAGGCTCGCAGTGAACGCGCGCGTCGCCGTCGCGGCCAGCGGCTACGCAAGCGAGGCGCAGACCGACACGACCGGCACGGCACAGTTTGTCGGCGTGCCCGCGGGCGCAGTGGACTTGAAGGCGCAGTTGGGCGAAGGCTTCGGCGAAGCCTCGGCCACACTGGCCGAGTCGGAGAACTTGCAAGTGCAGGTCACTCTCGTCCCGCAGGGCTTCCCGCTGCCCCTGACGCTGACCGACGCCAACGGCGTGCAGTGGAACGTGGCCGTTGACGGCACGGTCAGGTTCGGCGCCGACGGGCAGGGCGTGGCCTTCGCGCGCCTGAGCGTGAACGGACAGGTCTTCGCGGGCGGCCCCGTCGCCACGCCCGTCACGCAGGGACTTGAGGTCGGCATCGCGCAGGCGGGCGTGGGCGGCGTTGACGTGCAGCGTCGCGTCTACGTCTCGCCCGCGACGGGCTTCTTCGCGCGCGTGATAGACACGCTGACGAACCCCGGCACAACCCCTCTGACAGTCGAGTTGGAGCTCGGGGCCGATCTGCCCGGCTACACTGCCGCCGACGCGGGACAGCTCACGACGCACCTCTATTCCCTCTTCACAAAACCGGGCGGCCCTTCGCTGGGCTTCGCCTGGGGCGGCTCCGGCGCGCGCCTCGTCCCCGTGCCGAGCTTCGCCGAAGGGCGCGCGGCCTGCCGTTACGGCGGGCTGATGCTCGCGCCCGGCGAGAGCGTGGCCTTGATGCACTTCGCTTCGAGCCGCCCTTCGGCGGACGACTGCGGCGTGGCCCTCTCGGTTCTGAACGCGCCGCCGCCGGAGGCGCTTGAGGCGCTCGGCCAGAGCGCCGCCGCACGCATCGCCAACTACGCGCTGCCAGAGGCCGGCGGCGGCACCAGCCCGCGCCACCCACTCGTTGCCTTCGGCAGAGCCGAGACGCACGCCTACACGGCTGACGGCTTCGTCATCTCTTACGCGGGGACGCGCGTCACCGCGCACAGCGCGCTCTACGACCGCACGGTCGAAGGCCGGGCCGACGCGAGCGGTTCCGTCACCGCGCAGCCGCTGCCGCTCGGCGAAGTGGCCGCCGCGATTAGACACCCACTGACCGGCGCGGTCGGCGCGAGCACGGGCCGTCTGACGGAAGACGGCGGCGTCCTGCCGCTCGACGTTTACCTTGCGAACGCGGGCACGGTTGAAGGGACAGTGCGGCGCGTCGGCGGCGCGGGCGTGCCGCAGTGTGATGTCTACGTCAACGGCGTGAGGGTCGGGAACAGTCTCGCGGGCAACTTCCGCCTGCGCGGCGTGCCGCTTGGCGAGGTGAGCATCAGCGCCGCCGAGCGGCAGACGAAACTGACGGGCAGCGCCCGCGGCCTGCTCGACGCCAACGGCGGCACGCTCTCGCTCGACGTGACGCTGCCCCCGACGGGGACGGTCACGGGGCGCGTGCTCGCCGCCGACGGCACGACTCCGCTCGACACTCTGCCCGTCACGCTCGAAGTGATGAACCCGGACAACCGCGGCCTCCGCGACACGGAGACCGACGCTCAAGGGCGCTTCTTCTTCCCCGAAGTGCCGCAGGGCGAAATCGTCCTTGGCGCGAGCAACCCGCAGACGGGAGCCTCGGCGCGCGCCGCCGGGCGCGTCGAGGTTGACGCTCAGACTGTGACTGTTGACCTCACGTTGATTCCGGTGGGCATCGTCAGCGGTCGCGTGACGAGTTGGGATCGTGTGATGCCGTTTGCCGGCGCGCGCGTCGAGTTGGTTGCGAGCGACAACCGGCGCTTTGAGACGACAGCCGACGGGCTGGGCCGCTACGCGC
>JALZHC010000277.1 GCA_030914105.1 Acidobacteriota bacterium | reverse complement strand
GTCGCCCGCCGGCGGGGCCGCGTCTCTGGCCGGCCAGCGCGCCGCGGCGGCGGCGACGCCGCAGACAAAGGAACGTCGCAGATGAGCAAACAACTCCAAGAGCCGATTCTCGACCGCGGGATTCGCAACACCAACTTCTTCAACGGTCGGCTCCTGACCGCCGACGACTTGAAGACGGAGCAGGCCGCCAGCCGTGAGTCGCGCCGGCAACTGGGACGGGCCGTCGGCGACGGCGTGGTTCAGGGACTGGAGGTCGTGCTCGTCTCGCCGGGCACGACGACCACCTCGCCCGTCGTCTCCGTCACGAAGGGGCTGGCGCTGAACCGCCGCGGTCAGACGCTCGCCCTGCCCGACGCCCAGCAGGTCGCGCTCACGCGCAGGCTGGATGTCGCCCCCCCAGAGGTTGGAGCCTTCGCCGTCTGCGACCCGCCGACCTACACCTTCTCCAACCTCAACGACGGCGTCTACGTTTTGGTGGTCGGCCCGGCCTCCGGGTTTCAGGAGTATGCCCCGATGCGCGGCCAGCGCCCCGGCGACTCGGCCTCCGGCTGCGGCAACCGCTACGCCGTCGAGGGCGTGAAGTTCCGGCTCGCGAAGCTCGACGTGAGCGCCATGACGCAGGTCAGCGCGGCGACGCGCACGCAGATCAGCGCCCTGATGGCCGCCGGGGACGCGCCCTCCCTCTCGAAGCTGCGCAACCTGCTCGCGCACCTCTGCTTCGGCACGGAGGAGTTGAGCGCGCTGGCGCGCGACCTGCTGAAGGCGTCCGGCGACATCTCGGCCTACGCCTCTTACGGCGCGATTGACTTCCTGCGCGCGCGCGGCGAGCTGACCGACTGCGAGGTGCCGCTCGCGCTCGTCTACTGGAGCGCGGGCGCGGCCCGCTTCGCCGACATGTGGTCGGTGCGCCGCCGCGTCACGCACGGCGCGCTGAGCCTGCCGCCGCTGCTCGCCGACCGCCGCGCCGCCGAGGGCGAGGCCGTCATCCAACAGTTTCAGGAGCACGTCGAGAGCCTGCGCACGACCGAATCGTTCCCCGAACTCGCCATCGCCTCGAACTACTTCCGCTACCTGCCGCCCGCCGGCATCATCCCGTTCAAGCAGGGGGTCACGAAGGGTTTCAGCACGAACACTTTCTTCTCCGGCATCGTGCGCCGGCAGCCCGAATTCATTGACGGCTCGGTCGTGCGCGCCCTGCTCCGCGAGGCGGTCAACTACGAGCCGTTCGACCTGACAAGCGGCGAGTTGGTCTGGCTCTACAAAGTCCGGCAGAACGTCGAAACGGATCAGGGCGGCACAGTCCCCCCGACCTACCTCGTCTTCGCCGGCCCGCACGTGCCCTACAAGGCGACGCCGCGCTTCGACAGGGAGCACTGGGACTTCAGCAACTACGGGTGCGAGAAGGACGGTGCGGCCTAAGAGCCGCGCGGCCCTCATCGGCGCACACAGGAAGGAAGCGCAGAAAGGAGACAGACATGGCGAGCGACATCGAGCTGGTGAAACCCGGCCAAGTTATCAGCTCCGACTTAATGAACCGCATTATCAACAAGCTCAACGCCCTCGAAAAGACTTTACAGGGGCTGCCTGCGGGCGGCGGAGGTGTGACGGGCGGCCCCCCGTCCATAGCCTTGACCTTCAGCCCGTCAGACGGGCAGGCCGTCGGCGCAGAGCTGACCGTCACCGGCAAATTCGACTTCCCGCCCTCGCTCAACACGGTCGTCGTCGGCGACGCCCCGCCCATCACGGACTTCCGCGCCGGCAGCAACCTGACGACGCTCAAGTTCCTCGTCCCGGCGAGCATCAACGTCCCCATCGGCACGTTGAAGACGGTGACGGTGCGCGTCGTCAACTCGCAGGGCATCGGCGAGGGGCAGTACGTTCTCAAGCCGCAAGTCCAGGCGACCGTGCCGGCGCCGACCATCAACTCCGTCAGCAACGAGGACAACTCGAACTTCGGTGCCACGCTCCAGACCGGCAAGAAGGGGGCCATCAACGGGTCGAACTTCTCGACCACGCTGGCTAACAACACGGTCGAGCTGACCATCGCCGGCGTCACGGCGGCGGTGCCGACTGCCTCTATCGTGTCGGTCTCGCCCGCCGGCGACAAGCTCGTCTTCGTCGTGCCGGCTGACGTGCTGAACAATCAGGGACAGTCGGTGATCGGCGGCATCGGCTCGCAGAAGAACGGGACGCTGAAGGTAACCGTCCTCGGCAACAACGTCCCGGCCTCGCACGACGTCACCGTGATGAAGTTGTAGCAGGCAGGGCGCGTCGGCGGCGTGCGCCCCGCGTCGCCAGAAGGGGAATGGTTCCGGCGTGTGGTCATGGGCAGACCTACGCTTCACACGGCCCGCGCCTTCGGGGCCGTCGCTAAAGGAGAAAGCATCATGTCAACACCCGGCACACGGAAGACGCGTCGCCTGCCCCGGCTCGCGACCGCCCTCTCACTCGCCGCGGCGGGCCTGATCTGGCTGCTCTCGGCCACGCCCGCCCTCGCCGTCGCGCCCATCAACGAGTTCACCATCAACGTGCCCGACAAAATTCCCGGCCCGCCGGGCACCTCGCCCCCGCCCGGCATAGTCCAGATTCAGACGCTGCGGGTGATAGTCACCGTCGTCAACGGGTCGGTCGACAACACGTTCACCATCACCCCGCCGTCGAACAGCCCCTCGTCGGCCCAGTCCGCGACGCTGAACCACACTACGATGACACCCACGGCGCGCGCCTTCAGCGCGCCTGCGGGGGTGCCGGGGGTGTCGGCCGACATCGTCACCATCAAGCCCGACCCGACCGAGATCAACAAGTTCATCTTCATCTTCAACCTCAACTCCGACTACCAGGTCGCCAGCTTCTGCTCGGACGGGATGGACGGAGACGAGACGTGGAAGATCGGCACCTCCGGCAACCAGATCACCGGCATCTGCGTGCAGAGCATAGACCAGCCGGGCTGCACCAGCGGCGACCTCCGCACCGTGCCCTTGTCCCAGGCCATCGCCACCGTGACGGTCGGCGGAATGCCTGTGCCCCAGTCGCTGCAAGGCTGCCGCCCGCCGGTCGACGTCATCCTCGTGCTCGACAGGTCGGGCAGCATGGGCGGCGGGCTCACGGCGAGCGACATGACCCCGAAGATTAACAGGCTGCACGATTCCGTGACGACTTTCATGGGCGTTTGGAACACGCTGAAGACGAACGAGACCAGCATGAGCGCCTCGCCGCCCATCGCGGCGGTGAACGACCGCGTCGCCGTCGCGCTCTTCGACTCCACGATGCCCGCGCAGTGGCTCGGCCAGATCGGGGTCGGCAGCAGCCTCAACGGGCTTACCAGCTACACCAACGCGGACGCCATGGGAAGCCCCAACGCGACCTACCAGGACATCATCACCCACATAGGCGCGGTGGCGCCCAACACGGCGACCTCCATCGGCAGCGGTCTCCTCAAAGCCGACGGCGAGTTCACCGCGAACGGGAGCGCCGGCAACCGGAAGCTCATCCTGCTGATGAGCGACGGCATGGAGAACACCTTCCCGACCTCGGCAGTAGTGGGTAATCAGGCGGCGACGATAGCGTCGCTGGGCGCGATGCCGGTTCCGCTTGCCAACAACGCGCGCATCTACGCCGTGACGGTCGGCAGCGGTGCCGGGATAGTGGACGCCGCCATCAACCAGGCCCTCGCCAACGCCACCGGCGGCGCTTACGTCAACACCGAGACCGACGCGAGCATGATGAGCACCTTCTTCCTCCAGGCGCTGCAAAACTTCATCAAGTACTCTTCGGTCGAGACGTTCCGGCTGGCCTCAGGCACCGCCGGCTTCGGGATGCCCTTCCAGGCGACCATCCCCGTGACCTCGACCACGCAGAGCATCACCTTCACGGTGACCTGGGACTCGCGCTTCGGCCCGATGAAGGCCACCGTCACGCCGCCCGGCGGCGGCGCGCCCATCGTCCAGACCTCCGGCTCCGGCACGCTCATCGTCAACACCATGCTCCCGGTCGCCCCCGCCAAGACCCCCGCGGGCGACTACGCCATCAAGGTCGAGCCGCAACCGCAGATCACCTCGCTCAGGCTGCCGCAGATCGGCAACGTGCCCGTCAACCTCATCGTCATGGGCGACGACACGGCGCTCGACACCGTCATGGCCCCCGTGGCCGCCGACTACACTCCGGGCGGCAAGATCAGGCTCCGCGCGCGCATCACAGAGCTTGACAAGCCCTTGACCGGACTCAACTCGCAGCCCGGCGCCAAGGTGCTCGTCCGCATGCTCAGGCCCGGCGCGAGCGTCGGCGACCTCCTCTCCGACAGCTCCGTCACGCCGGGGCCGCCCCAGCCCGGCGACGCGCAGAGCGCGGCCAGCGCCAAGCTCGAGGCGATCCTTGCGAAAGACCCGAACGCCCTGAACCCGACCGAGCAGCCGCTCACGCTCTTCGACGACGGAAGCCCCGCGCACGGCGACGACGTCGCCAACGACGGCGTCTACAGCACGCTCTTCGCGGCGCAGCAGGTCGGCCACTACAACTTCATCTTCGCGCTTGAGGGGAGCGCGGAGAGGCTCGGTCGCTTCTCGCGCCAGCAGATTCAGACCGTCTTCGTGCGCGCCGTCCCGGACGCGTCCACGACCCAGTTCCAGTCGAGCGTCTCAGGCAACACGCTGACCATTCTCATGACGCCGAAGACCGGAACCGGCACGCGCATGGGGCCGGGCTTCGCCAACTACTTCTGGTTCACCGCGCCCGGCATCCAGCCGGTCAAGCCCGTCGACAACATGAACGGGACTTACACCGCGACGATCAACTTCACCGGCAGCGCCCCCCCGTCGCCCGTGGCCTTCCACTTCGAGCGCGACCTGGTGAGGCTCTTCGACAATGTGACGGCGGACAAGCTGCCTACGCCGCTCGGCCCCGGCAACACGGTCGTCTCAAGCGTCCCCGTGCCCGGCGGAACGGGCGGGGGCTTCAAGCGCTGGGGCCTGAGCCTGCACGGCGGCGTGAGCTTCCCGCACGGCAACTTCGACACGGTCTTCAACCCCGGCCCGAACTTCGCCGTCGACCTCGAATACAGGCTCACGCAGACCTTCTCGCTCGAAGGCATCTACGGCTTCCACAGGTTCACCGGCGAGACCTTCGGCACCGTGAAGGTCGGCGACCTGAACCTGCACCAGTTCTCCTTCAACGGCAAGGTCTACGGCGGCGGCTCGCCCGTCCGCCCCTTCTTCAACTTCGGCGGCGGCGTCTACCACTTCGGCGCAGTCGGCACGACGAACGGCGGCCTCAACGTCGGCGGCGGCATCCAGTTCGACGTGACGCCGACCTTCGCCGTCGAGGGCGTCTACAACTTCCACAACATTTTCACCTCGGGGCAGAACACGAGGTTCTCGGCACTGCAAGGGGGCGTTCGTTTCCGCTTCTGACGAAGCGCGCCACTTCGGGCGCGCGCGCGGGGGCCGCGAGAAGGGCACCCCGGCCCTCGCGCCGGGAGCCGGGGCAGGCTCGCCCTGAGGCCGAGCGCGCCGCCCCGGCTTCCGCATACGGGGCGTTCAAACGGGAGCACGAGAGGCCGGGGGGCTTCGCGGGATGTTCACTTCGGGGACGATTATCGGGAGGGTGACGGCGCGCTGCCCCGCGCGCACCGAGCCTCTCGCCGCACGCCTTCGACTCGGCCAGATGCTCGGCGGCGTAGACCTCGCGCCGCCCGGCTTCCCGCCGCAGGCCGTCCTCGTCGTCCGCCGCGCCGCCGCGCCCGCGCGCGTCGCGCTCGAC
>JALZHC010000276.1 GCA_030914105.1 Acidobacteriota bacterium | reverse complement strand
GTTCCGTAGCAAACGCAAGACCAGCCGCGGGATAAATAAAACGGCGCGGCCCGCGCGACGCCGCCGCAGCAAGTAGCCGACAGTTGGCACAGACATTCTCCCGCAGGCGCGGGCGCGGAAGCGTCCGGCTCGCGCTTCGGGCGGGCTTCAAAGCAGGCGTATGAGGAAAGGCGCTTCGGCGAGGACGTGTGCCATCGCGAAGGTGAAGTAGAGGTCGCGCGTCGTCGCGTAGTCAGCGGCGAACGAGACCCAGAGCGCGACCGCGACGAGCGCCGAAAAGATGAGCGCCGCGCGCACCGTCCGCGGCCAGCCGTCGCGCGCAGCCGCCAGCGGAATCCGCTCCACGCGCCACGGCTTCGAGCCGAGGCCGACGAGAGGTATCAGCACGAGCCAGGCACCGTAATGAATCGTTTCAAGGAAGACGTGCGTGGAGACGAGCAGGCGGCTTGAGACGCCCGTGAGAAGCCCTGCGCCCGCGTGCTGCGTGATGCGCCACGCGAGCGCGCCTTCATCGTTGACGTTCGGTGCGTGCGCGAGCTGAGTCCACATCAAGGCGAGAAGTACGGGCAGCGCGGCGAGGCAGAGATGATAGGTCGCGCGCCAGTGCGGGCGCGTGCGCTGGAGCTGGCGGTCTAAGAACCAGAGCGCGACGAGCGGGTGCAGGTAGACCAGTGCGAGTCCGAACCATGCGGGCGCGAGCCAGGCACCTGCGCACAGCGCGAAGCCGACGGCGAAGACCCAGGAGCGGTCGCGCCGCATCTGCCGCGCGCGCAGGTGTACGAGCGTGCAGAGCCAGACGAGCAGCGCCGTCGTCCAGAGGGCCGCGCCCACCGTCCACGCGGCCTCACTCAAGTACCACGTCTGTCCGAGCGCGTAGAGGGCGACGTAGCCTGCCGTGAGCGCCGCCACGCCGCCCAGGGCCACCGCGAAGAAAGGTTTCGAGCGTCCCCAGCGCGTCGGCATGCGCGCGAGGAAGAAGCGGAACTCCATCCAGTTGTGCGGCCCCGCGAAGAGGAAGACCGTGGCGACGGAGAGCTGGAGCGGCCAGCAGCCGACCAGAAGCGCCGAGAGCGCGCAGAAGATAAAGAACGGCACGCCGAAGCGCGGCGCGAAAGTCGCCGCGTGCCTCGTTCTCACGCGCTCGACTCGTGCGCCCTCGACTCGCGTGCGCTCCATTTGCGCGCGCTCGGCGCGTGTGCGCGCAGGCGTGCGTGCAATCTCCTGCATGGCTCGACTCAGGTCTTGCAACCTTACTTAGGCTGGTCGTCTTTCGGTCTCGGCAGAACGAGCGTAATCTGGTTGTCGTCGTCTGTGACTTCGACCTTGACCTGCCCGTAGACGCCGTACCACTTCGCGTCCTGTATGAGAATCTTCGAGGTCAGCGAGCGCGCCACGGGCGGCGGGCCTGCGTTGGCGTAGGCCGCCGTGGCCGCCACCCCGCACAGCGCCAGCGCGGCCACGCACAGCGCCGCAGTCCCCAGCCTCCTCTTGCCGCGCGTGCGCACCAGCCACACGCCGCCGAAAGCGAGCGACAGCGAGAGGAAGAGTCCGGCCACGACGGTCTGCGCGCCGCCAGTGTTGAAGAAGGCGAGCGCCGAGCCGCGCGCGTCTTCGCCGTCGAGGCTGGCCCTCATCTGCTGCAAGACCTCGCGCGGGATCAGAAGCCTCGCCTCGCTCGACTTGGTGTTCGGATCAATCATCATCTGCGTCGTGAAGGGCGAGACCTTCGGCGACTTGTTCTTCGTCCTGTCCGGGTTGGGAGCGTCGGCGGACGCGCTAACGGCGGTCGCCAGCAGCAGCGCGGCGAGCGCAAGGTAGTTGAAGCGTCGCTTCATCGTTTTCGGTCTCCTTAAAAATTTTCTCGAAGGTCCCCGCGCGCCCCGCGGGCACGGGCCGTCTCGTTCTAAATCGGGCGAGGCCGAGTCTCAGATGAACAGAAGCTGTCTCACGGACGAACGCGGCGGCGGGTCAGAACTTGCGAGGTGTGTTCGCCGCCCGCAAAGGTCATCAGATAAACCTCTGATGAGTCCTGAAGAAAAAACGGATGCCCCGGAAACTAAGAAGGTGAGAAGAGGATGCTGAACTAAACTGTTGAGGAATAATCGGGGTGCTGAGATTCGAACTCAGGACCTTTCGCTCCCAAAGCGAACGCGCTACCAGGCTGCGCCACACCCCGTCATCTCGAATTTCAAATCTCTAGGAGACCTGCATGATGCGCTGCATGACAGTTCTTACACAGAAGAACGCATTTTTGCAACTCTACAAGAATACGTTTCCAAGACCATCCTCTCAGCGAACGGAAGTTCGGGGCTTCCGCCTTCGAGTCTCGGTGGTGCAGGTCGAGTGAACAAGGGTACTTGTCAAAACCGCAGGCTTGGCATTTGCCCCCAAGCTCACTGACAGCGCGTAGGCGTCTTTCCTGCCCTAGCTTTGTGTTATATGCGTTGTGACAAGTGCCGCACAGTCTCCGTTTATTGCCGTAGAATTTTGCCGGATTAGTCTCCCCGCAACGCCCGCACCTGTGAGGATTTTGAGGATGCAGGTAACCTGAGCCGAACGGTTTTTGTTGTAGTTGTAACCCATACTTGTGAATCCAATACCGCGCGTTAGTGGGTGATGTGCCAACGGTCTTCGCTATCGTTCTGAGGCTAAGTCCTTGCTTGATAAGCTTCTCAAGTGCGGCTTTATTCATCCGCCGATGATAGCACTGTGATATTCGGTTGTACTACCAGGCTGTGCTACGCCCCGCCGTCAGTCGCGCGTGAGATTTCAAAAGCCGACGCTTGACTGCCGGCATTCTAAAGAGCCGTCCGCTCGCCGGTCAAGCCGGGCACGCCGAAGCGCGAGGCGAGGAAGCGTGCGGCTTTGGCGAGTGCGCGCGCGCGGTGGCTGATGTCGCGTTTGATTTCGTCGGGCAGCTCGCCGAAGGTCTGCGCGTGGCCTTCGGGGACGAAGAGCGGGTCGTAGCCGAAGCCGCCCGTGCCGCGCGGCGCGCGCGCGATGCGCCCCTCGCAGACGCCCTCGAAGGTTCTGACCTCGCCGGTCGAAGGGTCTGCGACGGCGATGACGCAGACGAAGCGCGCGCGCCTCTCTGCGTCGCCCGCCGCCGCAAGCTCTTCGAGGAGGCGGCGCATGCGCTCGTCGTAAGTCGCGTGCGGCCCGGCGTAGCGTGCCGAGTAGACTCCGGGCCTGCCGCCGAGCGCTTCAACGGCGAGGCCGGAGTCGTCGGAGAGCGCGACGAGGCCGCTCAGCGAAGAGTAGTGCGTCGCCTTGAGCACGGCGTTCTCGGCGAAGGTCTCGCCGGTCTCGACGGCTTCGGGGATGTCCTCGAACTCCGAGAGAAGCCGCAGCCGCAGAGGCAGGTCTGCGAGCAGCCGCGCAAGCTCCCTGACCTTGCCCGCGTTATTCGTCGCGACTAACAGCTCAGAAGCTTCGGCCATGACGTTAAAAAAGTAGTCAGAAGTCAGTAGCCAGGAGCCAGTAGTTCTTTCATCAGCATGCCGGGCTTCGATCTTTAACCGGAGCGCAGGGGAACGATTTCCTACTGGTTACTGGCTACTGACTTCTGACTACTGCTTTCAATTGCTCGCCGCCGGATTACTGTTTAGAATCAACGGGGGCGTGCCCCTTCGCTCTCGACTACCGATATTGACCCGCCCCGGCGGTCTCATTCTAAAGTCTGTCCGCGTGTTTTGACACGGGCCGGCGGGCGCGAACTGTGTGAACGAACAGCTTCAACAGCAGATGACGGGCGAGCATCTCCCGCCGGCGCGCGAGCTGGCCGTCTGGCTGCGCGCCGTCCGCAGCTACTTCAACCACGCCAACCAGCCGCTCGCCGACTCCGAGCGCGCAAACATCTCCGCGCGCAACTTCAAGTCGGAGGCGCGCGTCGTGCGCGACGCGCTCATGCGCTGCCTTCATCTACTCGGCGCGGTCGAGCGCGGCGAGGTCTCGAAGGAAGCGGCGGGCGCGGGCGACGCAGACGGCCACGCGCCGGCTTCGGGCCGCGCGTCTGTGCCGGGACTCGCGGGCGCGGGCGACTCTCTCGGCGACCTCGCCGACGCGCTCCGCGACGCGTCGAAGCTCTGCGAAGCGATGCTCGAATCGCCTTCGGTCGGCATCGGCGGCTGGTCTGGCCTGGGGCGCGTGCTCGAACGCGAGCTGAGCCGCTCGGAGGCCGCTGCGCTGATCGAAGCGAGCCATGCCGACGGCGCGTCCGGCGCGCTCGCGCCGCTCGACGCGCTGGCGCGCAAGCTCAAGCCGGACGAGCTGGGCGAGGACATGACCGTCATCTTCGAGGGCTTCACACGCCTGCTCGAACTCCTACGCTTCGTCGAATCCTCGCTCGTCGGCGATGCGCAGCTCAAGCGTCTGCTCCCGGTCTACGCGCTCATCCACGAAGAGACGCAGGCGCTTCTGGACTTCATCGAGGCGCGCGCGCTGCGCGTCGAGGGCGTCGAGCCGAAGGTGCGCGAGATACTCGACGGCACGGCCTACGCCGTCCGCATGGAGCTGCGCAAGGCTTTCGCGCACGAACTGGTCGGGGTCTGTCAGCTTCGACAGACGCCGCAGGTCTACTCGAAGCTTGAGACGGCCAGCGGTCTGCTGCGCGACTGCTACCGACAGTCGGTCGTCGCCCTCGCGCAGAGTTTCGACCCGGCGCTCGACGGCGGCGAACTTTTCCCCGCGTTCCAGACCAAGCTCGAACAGTCGCTCGCGCTCCGCCGCGACCTCTTCTCGCTCATCCAGTCCGTGCGTCATGCAGAGTCGGGCGCGCTCGCGCCGCCGCTTCTGCTTGAGCGCCTCGGCGAGTTCCACGCGGGCAGCCAGCGCTACCTGATGTACAAGGACTGGGAGCCGCTTGAGCGCTTCACCGAAGAGGTCGAGTCCTCGCGCTCGCCCGCCGAACTCGCGCAGACGCTCCACCGCTTCGTCGCCTTCCTCGAAACCCTCTTCGGCCAGGTCAACATGCGCGCCGTCTTGAGCGAACATCCCTTCGACCCGAAGACAGAGGTCGGAGGTCAGAGGTCAGAGGTCAGATAAAATCTATTGCGTTTCTTAACCGCCCGACCCGCAATAGTGCAACTACTGACCTCTGACCTCTGACCTCCGACCTCTGCCTTTGACCTCCGACCTCCGACCTCTGCTTTTCATCGGGGTGCGAAGCGCGTGACGACCTCGCCGAAGAGTCCGAATGGCGAGCGCGTTTTCTTCTCGAAGCCGCCGTCCGTGAGTCGCGTCTCCGAGACGCTGTAGGCTCGGCGCGCGAGCGCCTCTTCGAGCGCGGCCTGATTCGTCTGCGCGTTTTGATTGCCGACGCGCCGCGCGAAGTAAGAGAGGGTTGAGCGCACAGAGTCGCGGTCGTCCGTCAGCGTCAAAGCGAGCGGCGGCTCATCGAAGAAGCTCTGCGCCGCGGCCTTGAAGGCTTCGGCCCCTTTGAGCGTCCGCCCTTCGACGTGCGCGCCGACGCAGCGCCGCACGTCCTCTTCCGAACCGAGCAGCAGGTAGTCGCCGACGAAGGCTGCCGCGCCGCGCTCCGCGTCTTTCGAGACGAGCACATCGGCGTCGCCCACGCGCTCGGCGAGCGCGCCGCGTCCGAGGTAGGCGCGCACCTGTCCGTCGAGCGCCGCGCGGTCGCGCACGCGCGCGACGAGAACCTTGCCCTCGCTCGACTCTTCGAGCCGCGCGGTGGCGACCTCCGGCCCGCAGGCTCGCAGAAACTCGCGCGGCTGCTCGATGCCGTATGGCTTGAGCAGGGC
>JALZHC010000275.1 GCA_030914105.1 Acidobacteriota bacterium | reverse complement strand
CCTCACTGCTGCGCGCGGCGGAAGTGGCCGAGCGCGCAGGCCATGCCGAGCAGGCCGGTCGCGCGCTACTCGCCGCCGTCGAAGAGCTGGGCGCGCACATGCCCCGGCGCGAGGTGTGCGAAACATACGTGCGCGCCGCCGCGCTCCTCTCGGCGTCGCAGGACTTGGAGACGCTGCGCCGCCTCTCGGCCTGCGCGCGCCGCGTGCTCGACCTGCTCGACGAGCGCCAACTGCCCGGAGGCTGGGACGACTTCTCCTTTCGCGACGCGGTGCTGCGCTACGAGTCGAGCATCATTGAGCGTGCGCTCAAGGACGCGGGCGGCGCGGTCTCGCGCGCGGCGCAACTGCTCGGCATGAAGCACCACAACAACCTCGTCTCCATCATCAACACGCGCCACCGCGAGCTGCTCACCGACCGCAAGCCCATCGTCGCGCGCCGTAGCAGCATCATCCGCAAGAGACGACGACGCGCCCCCAAGCCGGACGAAGAGGGCGCGCCCTGAAAAGCAGTAGCCAGTACACAGTAGCCAGTAGGCTCCGCGCGGCCGCTATTGCCGCTGACATCGCTGCCGCACGATGGCGAAGGCTTTTCTACTGACTACTGTCTACTGGCTATTGGCTACTGACTACTGCTGTCAGACTTCGAGCACGAGCTTGCCGAACTGCGCGCGGTCGCCGATGAGTTCGTGCGCGCGGCGCGCGTCGGCGAGCGGGAGCGTGCGGTCAACGACGGCGCGAATCTGTCCGCGCCCGACGAACTTCAACGCGTCGAGCAGCTCCGACTTGGAACCCATGAACGACCCGAGCAGGTTGAGATGGCGGTAAAAGACCTGCCGCAAGTCCGTGCGCGCGTCGTAGCCGCCGGTCGCGCCGCAGGTGACGAGCCGCCCGTCCTTCTTCATGCACAGTATCGAGCCGGGCCACGTCGCCGCGCCCGTGTGCTCGAAGACAACGTCCACGCCCTGCCTCGCGGTCAGACGCCTCACCTCGCGGGGCCAGTCCTCGCGTGTGTAGTTGACGACTTCGTCTGCGCCGAGCGCGCGCGCCTTCTCAAGCTTCTCCTCCGTGCTGGCGGTCGCGATCACGCGCGCGCCGCGCAGGCGCGCGACCTGGATGCCGATTGAGCCGACGCCGCTCCCCGCCGCATGTATGAGCACATCCTCGCCCGGCTCGACGCGCGCGCGCGTAACGAGCATGTGCCAGGCCGTCAGAAGCGTGAGCGGCAGCGCTGCCGCCTCGACCCAAGCTAACCCTTCGGGCTTCGGGACGACGTTGACGGCGGGCGCGGCGACCAGCTCTGCATAGCCGCCGTCGCGCCGGTAACCGAGGATGTCGTAAGTGGGGCAGAGGTTGTCGGCTCCGCGCAGACACTCGCGGCAGTGGCCGCAGGAGACGCCCGGCTGCAATAAGACTTCGTCGCCCGGCTGCACCCAGTCGACGACCTCGCCGACCTCGCGCACGACGCCCGCCACGTCGTTGCCGAGGACGTGCGGCAGCGGAATCTCTATGCCGGGCAAGCCCTGCCGCGCCCAAACGTCCAGATGGTTCAGCGCGCAGGCGCGCACCTCGACCAGCACCTCGTTCGCCCTTGGTTTCGGCTCCGGGCGCTCCTCGACGCGCAAGACCTCCGGCCCACCATGCTCGTGAAAGACGACGGCTCTCATGATTTTTGATTTTAGATTAAGGAAGTAGACAGTAGCCAGTAGTCAGTAGTCAGTAGCCAGCAGCCCCGCGCCGCGGGAGCCGACGATGACATCGTTTGCTCCCGCCAGCGAAGGTCTTTCTACTGACTACTGTCTACTGTCTACTCCCCGCAGCTACTTCATCGGCGCGGCGGCTTTGGCGAAGTCGCCGGACTTGATGATGACGAGGCGGGAGGGGTCTATGTGGCGGCGCATGGCGGCGTTGATCTGTTCGGGCGTGAGCGCGGCGATCTTGCGCTCCAGCTCCTCGTCCCAGGCGAGCGTGCGGCCCAGGAAGAGGTAGTTGTTCATGCGGCCCGCCAGCTCGTTGTCCTGCGCGCGGCTGACCTGTCGCGATTGCAGGTAGCCCGACTTGGCCGCGGCCACCTCTTCAGACGTGAAGCCGTCGCGGAGCATGCGCGCGATCTCCTCTTTGAAGGCCACCTCCAGCCGCTCGACGTTCTGCGGCGCGTAGATGGCGGTCGCCATGAACCGCCCCGACTGGTCGAGCGAGCTGACGCTCAGGCCCGACCCGACGCCGTAGCTCAACCCCTCCTTCTGGCGGATGCGCGTGGCGAGGCGCGAGTTGAGGAAGCCGCCGCCGAGCATGTAGTTGCCCAGGACGAGCGCCGGGTAGTCCGGGTCGTCGTCGCGCAGGCGCAGGTTGAAGCCGGCGACGAAGAAGGCGTTGGCCTTGTCGGGCGCGGGGAAGGACTGATTGGCCGCGGGCACGTCCTTGTAGAGGTTCGGCACGCGCGTGAAGGGCTTCGGGCTTTTCCAGTCGCCGAAGAGCTGGGTCGTGAGCGCGGAGACTTCCTTCGGGTCGAAGTCGCCGACGACCGTCAGGGTCACGTCGGAGGCGCCGTAGAAGTCTTTGTAGAACTGTCGCACGTCTTCGAGCGTGGCCGCGCCGATGTTGGCCAAGTCCTCTTCGGGCGTCGAGACGTAGCGCACGTCGCCCTTCGGGTAGGGGTTGAGCATGCGGTTAAACGCCGTGAAGGCGATGAACGTCGGCTCGCTCTTGTTCTGCTCGATGGAGGCGAGCTGCTCGCGTTTGAGCAGCTCGAACTCGCTGGCGGGGAACGAAGGCTCGCGCAGGATTTCGGCGACGAGCCGCATCACGGCGGGCAGGTTCTCGCGCACGGTCTCTAACTGCACGAAGGACTGCGTCGGGCCGCCGAAGACGAAGAGGCGCGCCTTCAGGCGGTCAAGCTCGTCCTGAATCTGCTGACGCGTGTGGTGGGCCGTGCCGCGCATGAGCATCTCGCCGGCGAGCTGTGCGGCGGTCGAGCGGTTCAAAAGGCTGTGCTCGTCGCCGAAGCGCAGAGTCATCTGCGCGACGACCTTGCCGCCGCGCGTCCTTTTAGGCAGCAGCGCGAGCTTCACGCCGCCCGCCGCCTCGCGCGTCGTGCGCGACTCGATGTTCGCGGGGCTTGGGTCGAAAGCCTCGCCCGCGGCGACCGGCGCGTCGCCCTTGTAGTCCTTGAGCGCGGCCTGAAGGTCTGGGACGGGCGGAATCTCGGCGCGGTCGGGCTTCGCGGTCGGGACGAAGAGGCCGAGCGTGCGGTTCGAGGGCTTGAAATATTTGGCCGCGACCGCGGCGACCTGTTCGGGCGTGATGCTGCGGACGCGGTCGCGGTGGAGGAAGAAGAGTCGCCAGTCGCCCGCGCCGATGAACTCGCTGAGGATGAGTCCGACCTGGTCGGAGTTGTTTAAGGCCAGCTCGATGTTCTTCAGGATTTGCGCGCGCGCGCGCTCGACCTCTTCTTTGGTGGGCGGGTTCGAGGCGATGCCTTCGACGGTCTGAAGGAGCGCGTCGCGCGCCGCGTCGAGCGAGTCGCCCTGTCGGACTTCCGCGCCGAAGATGGCGAGCGTCGGGTCGTGCCACTGGAAGTCGAAGCCGAAGACCGACGAAGCCTTCTTCGACTCGACCAGAGCCTTGTGCAGGCGGCCCGAAGGCGTGTCGCCGAGGACTTGCGCGAGGATATCAACGGCTGCGAAGTCGGGGTGCGCGCCCGAAGGGACGTGGTAGACGGCCTCGACGACCTGCGTGTCGCCGACGCGCCGAAGCGTGACCATGCGCTCGCCGTCCTGCACCGGTTCGACGGTGTAGATTTTCTGGATGGTGCGCGCGGGGCGCGGGATGGGCGAGAAGTATTTGTCGACGAGCGCGAGCGTCCTGGCCTCGTCGAACTTGCCGGCGATGGTCAGGACGGCGTTATCAGGCTGGTAGTAGTTATGGTAGAAGGCCTGGAGGCGCTCGATGGGCACGTTCTCAATGTCGGAGCGAGCGCCGATGGTGGTCTTCCCGTAGTTGTGCCAGAGGTATGCGGTCTCCATCGTGCGTTCGAGCAGGACGTTGGAGGGACTGTTCTCGCCCAGCTCGAACTCGTTGCGGACGACCGTCATCTCGCTGTCGAGGTCTTTTTTGGCGACGTAAGAGTTGATCATGCGGTCGGATTCGAGGTCGAGCGCCCAGTTGAGGTTCTCGTCTGTGGCGGCGAAGGTCTCGAAATAGTTGGTGCGGTCAGTCCAGGTCGTGCCGTTGGGGCGCGCGCCGTGTGCGGTCAGCTCGGCGGGGATGTTTGGGTGGCGCGGCGTGCCCTTGAAGGTCATGTGTTCGAGCAGGTGCGCCATGCCCGTCTCGCCGTAGTTCTCGGTGGCCGAGCCGACGAGGTACGTGATGTTGACGGTGATGGTCTGCTTGGTCTGGTCGGGGAACATCAGGACGCGCAGGCCGTTCTTCAAACGATATTCGGTGATGCCCTCGACCGAGGTGACGCGCTCGACGCCGGCGGGCGTCGCGGCGGCTGCCTGCGGCGCGTAGGCGCGCGCGAGCGGCGCGGCGAAGAGAGAGTTGACGACGAAGAGGGCGAGGGCGAGGCGGCACTTCGCGGCGCTGGCCTTCGCCCGGCGGTGGGTCTTCATTTTTAGCCTCCGATGAGCTTTAGTTCGTGTGGGTGTTCAGACGGTGCGACTGCAAAGACGATTGCGTGTGTACAAACGGTCGGGGAGATGGAAAGTTTCAAAAGCGGCGCGCGAAGACGCTGCCGGCCTCACTTCCGTGCGGGGACAGGGAAGACGAAATCCGCGTCGCGCTGCGAGGCGTGACACTGAAGACAACTGCCGTGCTTCTGCCGCTCCTGAATCTTCGTCACAGCGCCGTCAACGGTCAGGAACTCCCAGTCGCCGCCCGCGGAGTTGAAGCCGGGCGCGCGCTTGAACATGACGGCGAGCAGCGCGGGCCGCGCGTCGTCCGGCGCAGAGAGTTTTTCGCGGACGATGATCGAGCCGGCGGGGAACTTCGCGGGCGTCTTACTCGACATCGCCGCGCGGGCCGCGTCGTTGACGTAGACGAGGCCGAACGACCCGGCCTCGCCCTTGTGCGCCGGCTTCGGCCTACTGGGCGCGGGAGGGGTGAGGTCGCCGAAGCTGGGCCGCGGAGCGCCGCCGTTAGGGAACGTGACTCGGAGCGTGGGGCCGCCGGCGACGCCGGGGCTGAAAAAATCTCAACCGGCGGGCGTGGGGTTGTTGACCGGCATCGGCTCCGGCGTGACGCGAGTCCACTGTCTGTAGCCGGCGAGGTCTGCGAGCGTCTTGTCCGCCGAGCCGCGCGGGCCGTCGGCCAGCCCCGACACCGCGCCGACGAACGACAACGCGGACGCCAACGCGAAGAGTTGCAGATGCGTCTTCCGTATCATTCATCCCCCCATTCAACTGGCGTGCGAGGCCGTAGGTTTTCAGCCGTTCGGAGCCTGGGATGCGAGTTGCGGCCCGGCGGATGTCTCGCCGCCCGCGCCGTCGGTCTGCTGGCGCGCGTGGTAGGAGGAGCGCGTCAGCGGGCTTGACTCGACGTGCTTGAATCCCAGCTCCATGCCGACCTCGCGCCAGCGCGCGAACTCTTCGGGCGTGACGTAGCGCTCGACGGGGAGGCGACGCGCGTGCGGCTGAAGGTACTGCCCGATGGTCATGATGTCGCAGGAGGCCGCGCGCAAATCCCTCATCAGCTCGACCACCTCTGCGAACATCTCTCCGAGTCCGACCATGATGCCGCTCTTCGTCATCATGCCGCGCCCCTCGCGGTCG
>JALZHC010000855.1 GCA_030914105.1 Acidobacteriota bacterium | reverse complement strand
CGGGCGCTTCATCGCCTTCGTCTCGAACGCCTACAGCGACGCCAGCCCCGGCCTGTCGCCCGCGAACTTCGACGGCAACGCCAACGCCTCGGCGCTCCACGCCGACGGAAACACAGAGCTTTTCATCTACCAGATTCCGCAGGCTCCCGACGCAGACCTTTCGAGCGGAACTGAAGTCACGCCCGTTGACCTCGCGGCGGGCACGATGACGCGCGTCACCTTCACGCCGGCCTCTGCGCTGCCGCGCGCCGGAGCCAGCGGCATCTCCCCCTTCTTCGCGCTCGACAACGCCTGGCCCGCCGTTAACGACGACGCCTCGTTCGTCGCCTTCGTCTCGCAGTCCAGGTCGGGCATCCCCGGCGAGTCGAACGCCGACGGCAACCGGGAAATCTTCATCTACAACCGCCTGACCGGCGGCTTCGTCCAGGTGACGAACACGCAGGACAAGCCGCCGACGAACGACAACCCGGCGGGCACGCTCATCTTCAACATCAACCCCTCGTTCTCTGGCAGCGGCTCGGTCTTCGCCTTCATCTCGAACGCCGACATCGGCACGAGCGAGCCGGCGGCCAACCAGAACAACGGCGAAATCTACGTCGCCGGCTTCAGCGGCACGGTGGTATCGGGGCTGCACGCCGTCACGCAGACGCCGCGCCTCGTCGTCAACGGCACGGAGACCGGCATCAGCGTCAACCTCCTGAACCCCGGACGACGCCTCAGCCGCGACGGTAAGCTCCTCGCCTTCGAGTCGCTCGCCAACTTCAACGCGGACGGCTCGCTCCCCTCGACGCCCCTGGCCGACACGACCGGCCTCTACGTCTACAATCTCGCAGCCAACACCTTCACGCTCGTCGGCAGCCGACCGCCCGCAGGCCAGACCGACGTGGGCGAGCGCTGGCCGACCTTTACGGGCGATAGCTCGCGCCTCGTCTGGTCTTCGGTTCTGAACCTGAAGTCGGACGGGACGGCGCTCGCGGTCACGGACACGTCGGGCCTGAACCCCGGCGACAACACGCAGGTCTTCACCGCGCCCGTCTCGGCCCTCAACCAGATCACGCGCCTGACGAACCGCAAGGGCGTCTTCGCCTCGATCCAGCCGCTGCCGGCTGACGATATCCGGCGACTGACGGCGAGCCTTTCGGGCGGGCTTGCCGGCGACACCGTCGGCGCGCCCACGGAAGTCTTCTACCTGCTCACGCCGAACGTGACGAGCGAGACGCCCGCACCCAGCCCGACGCCCGCGGCAAGCCCCGCGCCGGTCTCCTTCTTCACCGGCGCGAGCCTTGAGCCGGTCGTGGGGCCGAGCCCCGCGCCGACGCCGCCCGCAGTGTCGGGCCTCGCGCCCGGAGAACTCGGCGTGATGACCTCGACCTTGACGCTCGCACCCTCGCAGCGGCAGGTCAGCACGAACAACGCCGACGAGTCGAAGCGGCGACCCCCGCTGCCGATTGAATTGAACGGCGTCTCGGTCTCCGTCGGCGGCGCGGCGGCCGGCCTCTATTTCGTCGCGCCGAACCAGATCAACTTCGTCGTGCCGCCTGCGCTCTCGGCCTCGGCCACGGCGCAGCCCGTCGTCATCTTCAACAACGGCTCGCTCATACGCTCTTCGCTGCTGCTGAACGCGGCGCAGCCCGACATCTTCACCTCGACGAACGGGCCGGGCGGTCGCGCGGCAGTCCTGAACGTCACGAACCCCTGCGTCGCGCCTTCGGGCGAGCCGTTCAAGGTGACGACGACGATCCCGAAGGGGTCGCAGTCAACCGGCAACTGCGCCACGACCGAGACCGAGACCGTGCCGACGCGCCTGCTCATCATGCTGACGGGCATCCGCGGCGTGACGGCGACAAACAACGTCTCGGTCACCATCGGCACGACGACCATCGCCGGCACCGCCGACGCCGTTAACGGCCCCATACACTTCGTCGGCCCTTCGCTCACGCCCGGCTTCGACCAGATCATCGTCGAGCTTCCGGCGTCGCTTGCCGGCGCGGGCGACGTGCCGGTCATCGTCTCCGTGACGGCGGGCGGAGCCACCTTCACCAGCCGCCCGGCGGACACGGCGCCGCACATCACGATCCAGTGAGGGAGTAGCCAGTAGACAGTAGTCAGTAGCCAGTAGGAATGGCTTCTCAGCCGAGCGGCCCGCGATGTCGGTGCCGACGCACGCGGCGCGGAGAGCGTCTACTGACTACTGGCTACTGACTACTGGCTACTTCTCTTATGCTCATCGGTCTCGACGCCATCCCGCTCACCGAGCCGCTCGCGGGCGTCGGCCACTACACGTCGGAGCTTGCGCGCGCGCTCGCCCTCGCCGAGCCCTCAGACGACTTCGAGCTGGTCTACCCCTCTTCTTACTCGACAATTAATCTCGACGGCGGGCCGCCGC
>JALZHC010000274.1 GCA_030914105.1 Acidobacteriota bacterium | reverse complement strand
GACGTGGCCGAACAGCTCCGACTCGAAAGTGCCTTCGGAGAGCGCGGCGGCGTTGACCGTGACCATCGGCTTCGGGGCGCGCGCGCTCAAGGCGTGGAGCGTGCGCGCGATGACCTCTTTGCCCGTGCCGTTCTCGCCCGTGATGAGGACGCCCGCGTCTGAGGGGCCGACGTGACGGACGAGTTCGAGCGCGGGGCGCATGACCTCGGAGTCGGCGATGAGGAGCGGGCGCTCGTCCCCGCCGTCGGCCCGCAGCATCTGGTTCTCGGCTTCGAGCCGCTCGCCCTTGCGCAAGGCGCGCGCCAGCTCGGCCTGCGTGCGCAGGATGGTGAGCAGGCGCTCGTTGTCCCAGGGCTTCTGCACGAAGTCGCGCGCGCCGCGCCGCATCGCTTCGACGGCGAGGCCGACGCTGCCCCAGGCGGTCATGACGACGACGGGCAGCGTCGCGTCAATCTCGCGCAGGCGCGCGAGCAGGTCGAGTCCCTCGCGGCCCGACGTGGTGTCGCGCGTGTAGTTGAGATCTATGAGCGCCACGTCGAAGGTCTGGCGCGAGAGCGCCTCGAGGACATCAGCCGGCGAGGCGACGGCCTTGATCTCGAAGCCCTCGCCTTTGAGCAGGAGGCGCATGGCCTCGATCACTGCCGGCTGGTCGTCTGCGATGAGTACGCGCGGCATAAATCGTCGGTCGTCAGAAAGGGCGGGAGCGCGAAGCGTCGTCCGCCGCCGAAGAGTTTTGAGTCACCCGCCGTCCGCAGAGTTTGACACGCGCGGTGCGCGCGGGCAAAGCCGCCGCGGTCGAAGCTTCACTGCGTCACTACCTCCGAAAGTCCGCCGCGCATCACTCGTGCCTCAAGGCCACCATCGGGTCCACCCTCGTCGCGCGCCGCGCCGGGACGAGGCAGGCGGCGAAGGCGACGGCCAGGAGCAGGAGCGCCACGCCGGCAAAGGTCAGCGGGTCAGCGGCTGAGACGCCGTAGAGTAGCCCCGCCAGCACACGCGTCAGCGCGAGGGCTGCGAAGAGTCCGAGCAGGACGCCCGCGCCCGCGAGCGCGAGGCCCTGCCTGACGACGAGCTTCCGGATGTCGCCGGCGCGCGCGCCCAGCGCGACGCGGACGCCGATCTCATAAGTGCGCTGCGTCACCGAGTAGGAGATGACGCCGTAGAGTCCGACGCCCGCGAGCAGGAGCGCGGCGGCGGCAAAGACCGCGAGCGCCCACGTCGAGAACCTGCGCTGCGCCAGCGAGGACGCGACCAGCTCGGTCATCGGGCGCACGTCGTAGACCGGCAATTCCTCGTCCACGGCCCTGATCTCCCGGCGCATGGCGGCGGCGAGTTCGCCCGCGTCGCCGCTGGTGCGCGCCAGAAAGACGACGTTCGGGCGGGCGTAAGGGAGCTGGAAGATCGGCATGTAGATGGCCGGCGCGTCCTCGGCTTCGAGCGTGGAGTCCTTCACGTCCGCCACGACGCCGACGATAGTGAGCCAGTCCGCGCCGGGCCAGCCGCCCCAGGCGAGGCGACGGCCTACGGCGTCGCCGCCCGGGCAGAAGCGGCGCGCGAAAGTCTCGCTGACGACGACCACGGGCAGCGCGCCCTCGCGGTCGCCCGCGTCGAAGGCACGCCCCTTCAGGACGGGGATGTTCATCGCGCGGAAGTAGTCCTCGCTGACCATCGCGTTGTAGGCGCTGTTCTCGCTGCTCTCGGCCATGCCTTCGACGCGGAAGCCGATGCTGCGCCGGTCGGCCAGCGGCAGGTTTGAGGCGACGGCGACCGCGCGCACGCCCGGCTCGGACGCAAGCCGCTCCAGCATGCGACGGTACGCCTCCTTGCTCTGCTCGGGTTTCGGGTAGCGCGTTCCCGGCATGGTCGTGCGCGCGACCACGACGCCCGCGGGGTCGAAGCCGGGCGGCACGCGCAGCAGGCGCACGAGGCTGTTGACCAGAAGCCCCGCGCCGACCAGGAGGACGAGCGCGGCGGCGGTCTCAAACACGACCAGCATCTCGCGCAGACGCCTCCCTTCGCGCCCGCGGCCCGCGCGCGCGTCCGCCTCCTTGAGCGCGTCGTTGAGGTCGAGGCGCGAGCCGTGCAGCGCCGGGGCCAGGCCGAAGAGAGCGCCCGTGGCGAGCGAGACGACGAGGGTGAAGACGAGCGCCTGCGGGTTCAGCCCTGCCTCTTGCAACCGCGGCACGTCCGCAGGCCCGAACCTCTTAATCAGGTCGACGACCCACGCCGCGAGCAGAAGCCCCGCAGCCCCGCCCGCGAGCGCGAGCATGACGCTCTCCGTCAGGAGTTGCCGCGCGAGGCGCGAAGTCCCGGCCCCGAGTGCGCGGCGGACGGCGATCTCTTTGCGCCGCGCCGTCGCGCGCGCCAGCAAAAGGCTGGCGACGTTAGCGCAGGCTATCAAAAGCACCAGCCCGACCACGCCCGTCAGGATGAGCAGGAGCGATCGCACTCCCTGGAAGGTCTCCTGCTCCAGCCCGACGACTGCGGCCTTCACCTGCGCGTCGCCCTGGTAGATTTCCGGGTGCTGCCGCTGCGAGTCGGCGGCCACCCTCTCGATGTCGGCCTGCGCTTCGGTGAGCGTGACGCCGGGCCTGAGCCGCCCGACGACGCCGTAGTCGAAGCTCGCGGCGCGATTGGCGCGCTCCGCGTCGCCGATTGACAGCGGAACCCAAAGCTCCGCCGGGGCGATGAACGAGGTCTTGGCGTAAGGGAACTCGAAGCCCGCGGGCATCACGCCGACGACCGTGTACGGCTGTTCGTCGAGCCTGATCGTCTTCCCGATGACCGAAGGGTCTGCGCCGAACTGCCTCCGCCAAAGCCCCTGGCTCAGCACCACTACCTGATTCTTGCCCGGCTGGTCTTCGTCCGGCGTGAAGGCGCGACCGCGCGCCGGCGCGACGCCGAGCAGCGCGAAGAGTTCCGGCGAGACGCGCTCGGCCTCGACGCGCGAAGGCTCCCCCTGCCCCGTGAGGTTACGGCTCACGCCCTCGAAGGCCGCGACCCCGGAGAGCGTGCGGTTCTGCTCCTTGTAGTCGAGGTACTCGGCGGGCGAGACGTTGAGGAGCGACCAGCCGAGCCGCGGCAGGCTCTCGTGCAGCAGCACGAGACGCCCCGGCTCGCGGTAAGGCAGCGGCCTCAAGAGCACCGCGTCCACCACCGAGAAGATGGCCGTATTCGCCCCCACCCCCAACGCCGTCACTAAGACGGCTAACGCCGCGAACCCCGGCTGCCTGAGCAGCACCCGCGCGCCGTACTTCACGTCCCGCCAGAGCGTGCGCATCTCTCTCCCCCTTTCCTGCCTCACTCGTGCCTGAGTGCCGCCATCGGGTCAACCCTCGTCGCGCGCCGCGCCGGGACGAGGCAGGCGATGAGCGCCACGCACGCGAGCAGCGCCGGGACGAGGACGAAGACCGTGGCGTCCGTGGCCGAGACGCCGTAGAGCAGGCTCGCGAGGACGCGCGTGGCCGCGAGCGCGCCGGCCACTCCCGCCACGACGCCTGCGAGGACGAGCGCGCCGCCCTGCCGCAGGACGAGCCGCAGGATGTCGCGGCCTTGCGCGCCGAGTGCGACGCGGATGCCGAACTCGCGCGTGCGCTGCGCGACCGTGTAGCTGACCACGCCGTAGAGTCCGACGCCCGCGAGCAGCAGCGCGGCCAGAGCAAAGCCCGCCATCAAGACCGCCGTCACGCGCTGGTAGGCCGTCGCGTCGGAGACGACCTGCCGCATCGTCTTCACGTCGTAGACCGGCAGCTCGCGGTCGAGCGCGCGCACTTCACCACGTACCGGCTGCGTGAGCGCGCCCATGTCGCCGCGCGCGCGCACGACGAGCGAGAGGCTGCCCCACGAAGCGTCCTGCCGGTGCGGCACGTAGATTTGCAGCTTCGGGTCTGCGTCTAACCCTTGCGGCTTCGCCTCGCCGACGACGCCGACGATCTCGCGCGGGAACTTCTCGTCGCGCCAGATGGTGAGGTGCTTGCCCAAGGGGTCTTCGCCGGGGAAGACCTTACGTGCCAGCGGCTCGTTGATGATGACGACCTTCGTGGAGCTGTCGTCGTCGCGCTCCGTAAACGCGCGCCCGTGCAGGACTGGGATGCGCAGCGCGCGGAAGTAGTCGGGCGTGACGACCGAGAAGGCCGCGTTGTCCGAGTTCTCCGGCGTGAGCGCGCGCCCCTCCGGCACGAAGGCGTGCCACACGTCGTAGTTGCTCCCGCCCAGTGGGAGCGAAAGTGTCGCGCCCGCCGACTCGACGCCCGGCAGCGCCTCGATGCCCGCGATGAGCTTCGAGTAGAACTCGGCCTTGTCGCGCGGCTCCCGGTAGCGCGCGCTCGGCAGCGACAGTCTCAGCGTCAAGACGTTCGACGAGTCGAAGCCGGGGTTGACTCTTTGCAGCCGCGCGAAGCTCTTCAACAGAAGGCCCGCGCCGACCAAAAGCACGAGCGAGAGCGCGACCTCGCCGATCACCAGGAGCGAGCGCATGCGGCTGCGCACGTCTGCCGCGCCGCGCCCTCCCTCCTTGAGCGACTCGCCGAGGTCTGGCCGCGAAGCCTGGAGCGCGGGTGCCAGCCCGAAGACGAGGCCGGTCAGGAGCGTCGCGCCGAGTGCGAAGAGAAGGACGCGCGCGTCCGTGCTTACTTCGTCTATGCGCGGCGTGCCGGCGGGCGCGAGCGCGACGAGCAAGTCCTTCAGCCACACGCTCAGGCCGACGCCGAGCGCGCCGCCCGTGAGCGCGAGCAGCACGCTCTCCGTCAACATCTGCCGGACGATCCTCATCCTCCCCGCGCCGAGCGCGAGACGCACCGCGACCTCCCTTCGGCGCGACGCCGCGCGCGCGAGCAGAAGGTTCGCGACGTTGGCGCACGCGATGAGCAGGACGAGTCCGACCGCTGCCATCAGCACGAAGAGAGTCGTCCGCAACTGCCCGACGAGGTTGTCGCGCAAGGTCTGGAGCCGGACGCCCCAGCCGCCGTTCGTCACCGGATACTCTTGCGCGAGCCGCGCCGTCAGCGCGTCCATCTCGGCCTGCGCGCGCTCCAGCGTCGCGCCGTCTTTGAGGCGACCGACGACGAAGAAGCTCCGGTTGTCGCGCTGGTCTTTCGACGGGTCGAGCCGGAGCGCGGCCCAGACCTCCGAGCGCTGCGGGAAGTCGAAGCCCGGCGGCATAACGCCGACGACTTCGAGGCTCCTGCCGCTGATCTCGATGCGCCGGCCCACGATGCCTGGGTCTGCGCCGAAGCGTCGCACCCAGAGGCCGTGGCCGATGACGGCGACCGCCTCATGCCCGGCCTGCGCGTCGTCCGCGAGGAGCGCGCGCCCGCGCGCTGCGCCGACGCCGACGACGCGGAAGAAGTCGGGCGTGACGCCCGCCGCCGAGACGCGCTCCGGCTCGTCGCCGCCCGTCAGGTTCGCGCTCCCCGCCGTGTAGAGCGAGAGGGCTTCGAACGATGTCTGCTGCGCGAGCCAGTCGGCGAAGTCGGGCGAAGACATGTTGCTCGAAGTGATCCCCTTCGGCGGGTTGACGCCCGTGAAGGCGACGACGCGCTCGGCACCGGGGTAAGGCAGCGGCCTCAAGAGCACCGCGTTGACGACGGAGAAGATGGCCGTGTTCGCCCCCACGCCCAGCGCCAAAACCAGCAGCGCCACCGACGTGAACCCCGGCCTCTTCCAAAGCATCCTGAATCCGAAACGCGCGTCCTGCCAGATTGAATTCATCACGCACCTCCGGGAAGTGATAAGAGGAGTCTGGAGTCTGGAGTCTCGGAGTCTGGAGTCAAAGGCAAGTTG
>JALZHC010000854.1 GCA_030914105.1 Acidobacteriota bacterium | reverse complement strand
CGCCTTGACTGCTCGAAAACCCTTACGACCTGAGCTGCCGCGTGCGGTTCTTCAGGAAGTAGTCGATCAGCTCCGACGCCGAGTTGTCCATCTCGATGATGAAGCCGTCAACCTTCCCCGTGAAGTAGTTGAAGAGCCACACGGCGGGCACGGCCACGGCGAGGCCGAGCGCCGTCGTCAAAAGCGCCTCGGCGATGCCGCCCGCGACCGCGCCGATGCCCGCCGACTCCGCCGCCTTCATGCCGGTGAAGGCGTTGATGATGCCGAACACCGTGCCGAAGAGTCCGACGAACGGGGCCGTCGAGCCGATGGTGGCGAGTCCCGACAGGCCGCGCTTGAACTCGGCCGACTTGATGGCGATGGCCCTTTGCAGCGCGCGTTTGCTGGCCTCTATCTCGTCGCCCGAAATGTCGCTCGAAGCGTCGTGGGCGCGGAACTCCTGGAGTCCTGCGTTGACGACCATCGCGAGGTGCGACTTCTTGTGCTTGTCGCTGATGTTGATGGCCTCTTCGATGCGGTCGTTCTTCAGGGCCTGCGCGACGCGCGGCGCAAACTCGCGCGACTGCTTCTTCGCAGCCGAGTAGGTCAGGAAGCGCTCGACCATGATCGCGATGGAGTACATGGACATGATGAGCAGGATGACGATGACGGTCAGCGCCACCCAGCCGAGGTTCTTCACCATCTCGGTGATCGTGAAGGCCTCCTTGAGGCTCTTGTCGCCGCCGCCGGCGGCTGGCTGGGCCGCTTCCTGAAACAGGAAGACGAGGACGCCGAGAGCCTTGCTCCCGAGAATGCTCAACAGAATAGTCACGGTGGAAATTCCTCCAAAAGTTTTCGTTGATGGCAAGAGCGCTTCCCACTTCCAGAGGCGCTCGGCCCCGACCCGCCGCGCAGAAGCCGCCGCGCGCCTGACACGCGCGCGCTCAGGCGGCGACGCGGGCTTGCCCTCTGCTGGAGCCGCGCCCCGCGCCCCGTCTTACTGAAGCACGAAGTTGTACGTGATAACGCCGGAAACCTTTACGGGCTGACCCGACAAAAGCGTCGGCGAGAAGCGCGCCTGCCGCGCCGCCTGCACCGCCGCCTGCTGCAAGAGCGGGTGGCCCGACACGGCTGTCGCCGAGACGACCCGGCCCGACTCGTCAACCAGAATCTGCACGGTCACCGTCCCCGATGCGCGCGCCGCTTTCGCAATCGGCGGGTAGGCCGGCTGCGGCTTCGAGATCGCCTTGCCGTTCAAGACGCCGCCCGAAACGACAGTCTTCTTCGGCTCCGGCGGCGGCTTCGGTGCCGGCGGGGGCGGAGGCTCGTCGTTACTGACCACGGCGGGCGCGCCGCCGCCGCCCGTCCCGCCGCCACCGCCCGTCCCGACCCCGACCACGGAGCCGGTGGAGACCGCGTTCACGTCGCCCCTGTCCTCGTTGCCGACGATGACGGAGAGCGTCTTGTTGGTCTGCACGACCTTGGCCTTCTCGGAAGCGACCTCGTTGTTCTTCGTGACGGGTGCGATGACGGCCATCTCCTTGACCATCGCCGTCTGCGGCTCGGCCTTCGCGGGCTTGGCCTCCTCCTTCGGCTTGGCCTCCTCCTGCGCCTGCATCGGCGCGGGCGCGACCAGCGTGAGGAGTTCGAGGCTTGGGTCGGGGATCGAGTCGTTGTACAGGTAGATACCCACGACCGTGACGGCCACCAGCACTAAAGCGTAGATGACCATCGTGCCGAGAAAGAAAGAACCTTTGCGAGCCAGATCGTCCGCGTGCGAGCCGGACTCGACTAACGTATCGAACATCTTCTCTATCCTCCCTCTTCCGGTGCCGGGCGGGTCAGGGCTTACAGCTCATTCAATCACGCGACTCCGGTAATAGAGTTGTGATTCTAAAACGTTTTCAAAGAGAAACGTCTGTTCGGTCGCCGCTTTGTGCCTAAAGGGAACGGGGAATGGCCTCGCGTGCCCGACCGCGCACTCAAACGAGAACGCGCCGCGTCGGAAGTCCTTCACGCTCGCCACAAAGGGAATGAAACGGACGCAGCCAGCCTTTCGGACAACAGACGCTCGCGCCTAAGCCTCCGCCTCACACTTCCGCGGCGAGACGGGCGCGTTCGTCATGAAACTAATTGGCCAGCAACGCGCTCAGTCTATGTCGCAATCCGCGGCGAAGTCAAGCGTAAAATGGACTTCGCCCCGGCCCCTTCACACGGCGACTCACTCTTATTTAGATGCCGAGCCTTTTTTTTTGTTCGATAAAAATTCACGCCGGGGCGGCCTGACCTTCCGCCTTTCGCGCACGCGCGCGTGGGCCTTCTGTCGCGCGCACGTTCGGACGCCGCGGCCCGTCTGCCGCGCGCGTTCGTTAGCGCGCCGCCGCGCTGGCCTTGGCGCTGCCGCGCGGCCCCTGGG
>JALZHC010000273.1 GCA_030914105.1 Acidobacteriota bacterium | reverse complement strand
ATCGGCGTCCGCGGGTCGTAGCCGAGGAGGCGGCGCGCTTTCGAGATGTCGGCGAAGGTCTGCGGCACGTCGCCGGGCTGCGTGGGCCTGCGTTCGATCAGGGCCTCGCGGCCCAGCCCGCGTTCAAGCAGGGCGATCAGCTCGCTCAAGCTCACCGTGCGCGACTCGCCGAGGTTAATGATCTCGAAGGCGCTCGCCTCGTAGTCAATCCCTGCGCGCACGCCCGCGATGATGTCGTCAATGAAGGTGTAGTCGCGCCGCGTCGTGCCGTCGCCGAAGACGGGTAGCGGCTTACCTTCGGAGATGAGGCGCGCGAACTTGTGGATGGCGAGGTCAGGGCGCTGGCGCGCGCCGTAGACCGTGAAGAAGCGGAGGCAGACCGAGCGCAGGCCCCAGAGATGCGAGTAGGTGTGGCAGAGCAGCTCGCCCGCCGCCTTCGTCGCCGCGTAAGGGCTGATGGGCCTGCCCACGGGGTCGTCCTCCGAGAAAGGAACCTTCTCGTTCTCGCCGTAGACGGAGGACGAAGAACCGAAGACGAACTGGCGGACGCCGTGCGCGCGCGCAAGCTCAAGCAGGTTGAGCGTGCCCCGGATGTTCGTCTCGGCGTAGAGCAAAGGCTCGACGAGCGACGGGCGCACGCCCGCGCGCGCGGCGAGGTGCACGACGCAGTCAAACGCCGACTCGCGGAAGACCGATTCGAGCGCGTCGCGGTCGCGTATGTCCGCCTCGGTGAGGTGGAAGTCCTCGCGCGAGAGGTGCGGTGCGACGTTGCGGCGCTTGACCACCGGGTCGTAAAAGTCGTTGAAGTCGTCAACCACGTGGACGCGCCAAAGCCCCTCGCCGAGCAGACGCTCGACCAGATGCGAGCCGATGAAGCCCGCGCCGCCTGTGACTAAGACGCTCCTCATTTGAGTAGACAGTAGCCAGTAGTCAGTAGCCAGTAGAAAGACCTCTCGCAGCCGCGCCGCCGCAGGATAAGCGTTAGCCTCCGCCTCAGCACCTACTGGCTGCTGGCTGCTGGCTGCTGTCTACTGTCTACTGCTTCCACGCGTAAATCCACAAGTGCCAGCCCCAGCGCGAAGCGAGGCGCGCTTCAAGCGAGCGCGGGAGCACGGGGCCGACGACGGGCAGCCAGCGCTTATTGAGGAAGTGCACGGCGAACTCCACGCGCGCGAAGTCCCGGAACAGCTCGCGCGCCTCGCGCCGCGAGTAGACGCGCGTCAGAGGGTTTCCGGCCCCGTCCGTGTTGCGGCTCAGGAACTCCCCCGCCGAAAGGTATTGCGCCGAGTCCTCCTTCAAACGCGCCGCGTGCTCGCGCAAACTCTCCACGGGCTCGCCCGTCAGGCGGTGCGCCAACGAGAGGCCCGCCTCCGTCCTCAGCAGCCGCGCGCCCACGCGCCGCAGGCAACGGATGTTGACGCGGTAGTTATAAGAGTTCCTGTGGTAGAGCATCACGACCGCGCGGCCAGAGGGCGCGAGCACGCGTCGGATTTCCTTGACGGCAGCGCGCGCGTCCGGCGTGTGGTGCAGGACGCCGTGCGAGTAGACGAGGTCGAAAGACTCGTCTTCAAACTCCAGCGCCTCGGCGTCGGCCACTCGGAACTCGCCCGGCAACCCCTCAAGCTCGAAGCGCCGACGTGCGAGCGAGACCGCCGCCTCCGTCAGATCGACGCCCGTGTAGAGCGCCCCGGCGCGCGCGAAACGCGCCCCGTCCGTCCCCAGCCCGCACCCGATCTCCAGAACGCGCAGGCCCTTCGCCTTCTCAAAGCCCGCCGCCGCGGGGATGTGCCACTCCGTCCGGTACCGATGCTCCTCGACGGCCTCAAAGAACTGGCGCGAGCCGACCTCAGCATCGGCGAACTTCGTGCCGCACGGGTGCTCCTGCCAGAACGCACGCACGCGCTCCTTCAAATCCCGCCCCTTCACACCTGCACCCGCGTCAACCATGAAATACTTCGCCGACACCTGGACACACAAAGCGCGCGCCCCGACACTCGAACCTCCCGCACAGAGCGCGTCCCGCACGCCACACGAAACGAAGGAAATTACCACGGGCGCGCCCGCCACGGCAAAGCAGCACGACGCACGCTCGTCAACGCTGCCGCGCGTAGCGGCCTATGAGTTGGCCGTGGGCGAGGACGTGGCCTTCGGTCGCCTTCAATAGTTGGTCTTTGGTCGCGCCCGATGCCAAGTCGAGCGAGGCGTCGAGGGCGTAGAGTTTGAAGAAGTAGCGGTGGGTGCCGGAGGGTGGGCAGGGGCCGCCGTAGCCGGGCTTCTTGAAGTCGTTGGTGCCCTGGCGCGCGCCGCCGTCGAGGGTTTCGCGGGCGGGGAGGTTTTCGGGGAGGCCGCGTTCGGAGGCGGGTATCTGGTAGACGACCCAGTGAACCCATGTGCCGCGCGGGGCGTCGGGGTCGTCGCAGATAAGTGCGAGCGTCTTTGTGCCTTCGGGCAGGTCAGACCAGGCGAGCGGGGGCGAGACGTTCTGGCCGTCGCAGGTGTATTGCGAGGGGATCATGCCGCCTTCGTCGAAGGCCGTGCTGGTGAGCTTGATGGTCATCTTGTCTCCTTCCTTCGTCCCGTTCTCAACTCCTGCGGTCGCGGCGGGCGTCGGCGTGCGCCCGTCGCCCGCGGGCGCGTTCTTGCCGCTCCGGCACGCGGCCAGAAGGAGGGCGAGCGAGAGTGTGGCCGTGAAGAATGTGCGTCTCATGAATCAGCCGCGCCCGCGCCGACGCCTCCCCGCGTTCGGCTGGCCGACGGAGGTGATACGGTCTATCAGTTTCTTGTCGTCGGGGAGGATGCCTGACTTGACGAGGCGCGGGGTGAGCGTGCGCCAGTTGGGGTCGGCGGCGAAGACGCGTCGGAAGAGCGGGAGCGCCTCTTCAACGCGGTTCATGTTGACGAGGGCGACGGCGTGCCAGTAGACCATCTCGACGCTCGTCGGCACCAGGGCTTCCGCGGCGGAGTATTCGCGCAGCGCGCCCTCGTTGTCTTTACGCTCGACGGCCGCGTCGCCGGCGTTCATGTGGTTGTAGGCACGCTGGAGGCGGACGAGGCGGCGCAGCTCTTTCAAGGGTTCGGGATGGTCGTCAACTCTCAGGTCGAAGATTCTGTCGGCCCAGGGGCGGCCCGTGGGCTTGCCCGTGACGACGATGATGGCGGCGGACTGCCGCCCGCGTATGTCGCCGCCCGCGGCCTGCGCCGCGTCGAGCGCGGCGAGCATGCGTTCGGCGAGGTCGCCCTTCGTCGTCTCGAACGCGCGGGCCATCGCGGGCCAGACGCGCGCGTTCGACATGAGGTTGGCCTGCACGGAGTAGTCGCGCCCCACGTGGTGGCCCGCGGCTTCGATGCACTTCGCGCCGGTGTGCGCCGAGACGCGCCCGCGCGCGTCAATCATCGCCACCTGCCGCACGTCGCGCCCCTCGTCTTTGGCGAGCAGAGTCTTCAGAGTCTCTTCGGCGCTCGCGCCGCCGCGCATGAGTTCGAGACCGTTCCTGCCGTAAGACGGATCAATGAAGGACTGCGTGGCGACCGCGCCGACGCCAGCCTCGGCCCAGGTCACGTTCGAGCCGACCGAGAACCAGTGCGACTGCACCGCGACGCCCAGCTCGCCCGTCGCCGGGTCGCGCGCGACAATCGAGAAGGTGTGGACGGGCCGCAGAGGACGGGGCGCGTCCGTCTCGTTTGAAGGCGCGTCGGCGGCGCGTCGCGGGTCTTCCTGCCGCGCGCCGTTCTCTTTTTGTCGCGCCTCGGCGCGGCGCGCCCAGGCGGAGGCGAGCAGCGCGGCAAACGCGAGCGCCGCCACCAAAAAGAACGTTAGCATCCGTCTCATCTTCCCTTCCCTTCTTTCGGAGAGTCGTCGAGCAAGAAGAGTTGCGGCGCACATCATATCCCCTGCGGGGCCCGAAGCGCCAAGTTTTAGAAAGCCCAGTAGCCCTGCACGAAGCGCGCGGCGAAGAGCGCGAGGAAGAGTAAAGACCAGACCGTGATAGCGGCGTTCCAGACCGCGCGCGAGCCTGCGGCGCGCGCCAGAAGGATGTAGGCGGGGAACAGGACGAGCGTGTAGCGCGGCACGCTCAGCACAAACTTCGTGCTCGTCCACAGGAGCCAGTTGAGAGTCATCCAGACCGCGTAGGACGCGCGCAGCCTGAGCCACGCCCAGACCGTCAGCGCCAGCCCCAGCAGGACGAAGAAGAACTCCTGCCAGCCGACCATCTGCGCCTCCGAAGGCTCGCGCCCCCAGATCGAATCCCACGCCGCGTTGATTCCGACCCAGGGCCACGTCAGAGACTTCGACCAGTACTGCTCCTGCATATTTAGGAACTGGAACGGGTGGCCGAACACCTTCCAGTTTAGAGCCAGGTAGACGCCGAAGCCCAACCCCGCCGCCGGAATCCACAGCCACTCCCGACGCCAACGCCGCCCTTCGCTCCGGTACTCGTCCCAAGCCTCGAAGGCGAGCGCGGGGATGAGCAGCAGGCCGTTCACGCGCGACATCGCAGCCAGCGCGCCGAGCGCGCCGGCGAGCGGCCAGTTCCTCAAGCGCGCCGCCAGAAAAGCGCCGACGGCGAGCGCGATAAACAGGCTCTCGGTGTAGCCGATGTGCAGGAAGTAGCTCGTCGGGAAGACGAACATGAAGAAGACGGAGGCGCGCGCCGTCGCCTCTTGCTCGTCAAGCTTGGCGAGCCTGTAGAGGAGGAGTCCCGCCGCGAGCGAGGCGACGGTCGAGACGAAGAAGGCGCTGACCAACTCGTCGCGCAGCACGAAGGCGCACGCGCGCACGAGCCACGGATAGAGAGGGTAAAAGACTATCCAGCGCGCCTCGACCCCTTCGGCGACGTAGCCCGTGCGCGCGAGGTCGAGGTAGTGCGGCGCGTCCCAGCGGTTCCAGATCGCGAGCCGTTCGTAAACGGAGGCGAGGCCCTTGTTCGACGAGACGACATAAGCCTGCGCGCCGTAGACGAGCACGAGCGCCTTCAACGCGAGCATCAACGCGACCAGCCGCGCGTCGAAGAGCGCGGCGAGCCGCGAGCCGCCGTGCTGTGTTGCGGGCTTCGACGCGTGAACTTCTCTGTGCCTGCCGCCCTTCCTCTTCATGCCGTACAATGCGACGCGGCCCGCCCGTCCAGAAAAATGCGCTGCCACATTTCGAGCGTCAGCAGTTGCAGGACGTGCAGGCCGTAGTCCTCGCGCCCCGAAAGGTTATCGGCGACGACGCGCCGCACCTCTTCGGGCCGGAAGAGGCCGCGCCGCCTGACCGCTTCCTCCGACAGCAACTCATCTACGAGCGGACGCAAAGGCCCGCGCAGCCACGCGCGCACGGGCGCGCCGAAGCCGGCCTTCCTGCGCCACACGACCTCGCGCGGCAGAAGGCTCTCGGCGGCGCGCTTCAAGATGTACTTGCGCCTGAGGCCGCGCAGCTTCAGTCGCGGCGGCATGCGCGCCGCAAGCTCGACCAGCTCGTGGTTCAAGAGCGGCACGCGCACTTCGAGCGTCGCCGCCATCGAAGTCCTGTCCGTGTAGTCGAGGTTCAGGCACGGCAGGAAGGTCTTCATGTCAACGTAGAGCAGGCGGTTGAGCGGCGCGGCTTTCGAGCAGCGTTCGAAGTAGCGCCGGTGCAGGTAGTACGCGTCCAGGCCGCGGGTCGCTTCGCGCATCTCGTCGCTGTAAAGTTTCTGCTTCGCCTCGTCCGTGAAGTACGTGCCGAAGCCCATGTAGCGCGACTCGAAGTCGAGCGCGGCGCTGCGCGCGAACTTCTTGGCGTTGCGCAAGGGCGCTGTCAGCCTGC
>JALZHC010000853.1 GCA_030914105.1 Acidobacteriota bacterium | reverse complement strand
CACGCGGACTCTGGGGCAATCCCGATTTTCTCTTCGAGGTCAGCCGTCTGAACGCGCAGATGCGCCACATGCAGGTCTCGGACTACCACGGTCACGGATGGATGTTCCGCCGCGCTTACAAGATGGATCGAAAGGGCCGCTATCTGGACAAGGACGGCAACGTCGTACCTTACGACGACCCAGACCTCTACGAGCACGACGGCCAGCCCGGCAAGGCGGTTCACCTCAAAGACATTCATCTTGAGAAGGGGATGCACTGCGTTGACTGCCACTACACGCAGGATGAGCACGGCACGGGCAAAATCTACGGCGACCGCCGCGCCGTCATCGAAGTCGCCTGCGAGGACTGCCACGGCACGGTCAACAAGCGCGTTACGGCTTCGACGATTCGCACCTCCGGCTTCGGCGCGCCCGAAGGCGGCAACTCCATGAACCACGCGGCGCGCGGCAACCCCTTCAACCGCGTCCGCTTCATCGAGCGCGACGGCAAGCTCTTCCAGCGCTCGATGGTCGAGCAGAACGACCCCGCGACGGGCAAGCCTCTGGAGTGGGAAGTCACGCAGGTCATAGACACCATCACGCCCGGCAACCCGCACTACAACCCGAAGTCGGCGCGCGCCAAGACCCTCCTGCGCGACAACGAGACCTGGGGCGCTGTGCCTTCAGACACAAAGCAGCTCGCACACGACAACGCGCGCGTCGCCTGCGTCTCCTGCCACTCGGCCTGGGTTACGAACTGCTGGGGCTGCCATCTCTCGGCTGCCGTCAACACGAAGAAGCCCGCGCTCCACGAAGAGGGCGACATCACGCAGGTCTATCCTTCTTACAACCCGCAAGTTCTTCGCACCGACGGCTACATGCTCGGCATTGACGGCTCCGTTCAAGGGCACAAGGTGATGCCCGTCCGCTCTTCGAGCGCGGTGACCGTGAGCGTCACCGACGGTACGCGCGGCATTGCCGTCAACCACGCGCCGACCATCTCTTCAGCCGGCTACAACGGCAACGCCTTCAACACGCACCCGCCGCACACCGTCCGCGCCACAGAGACGAAGACCTGCACGGACTGCCACGTCTCCAAAGAGAACGACAACAACGCCTGGCTCTCCTCCGTCCTCATGCAAGGCTCGAATCAGGTCAACTTCATGGGCCGCTTCGCCTACGTCGCCGAAGGCCGTGACGGCCTCTCCGCCACGCTCGTCGCCGAGCAGACCGAGCCGCAGGCCGTGCTCGGCACACACCTTCACGAGATCGCCTACCCCGACTGGTTCGCCAGACACGTTGCACGCGGCGGACGCCTTCAAGAGAACTACGCGCACCGCGGCGCGGACGTCAGTCAGGTTCAGCTCTACGGCGAGTTCCTTCTCGCCGCGGCGGGCAAAGACGGCTTCGTCGTCTACGACGTGGCGAACGTCGCCGACAAAGACTTCAGCCAGCGCATCGTGGACTCGCCCTTCTCGAAGATCGGCCAGACGCTCTACGTCCGCACTAAAGACGCCACGGGCGTCGCCGTCGGCTCGCCCGAGCCGCTCGACCCGCGCCGCAACCCCGGCGAGACCGAAGACCAACGGAAGTGGGTCGAGATCAACGAGGAGCAGCCCGTCGCGCCGCTCTTCGGCTACGCCTTCATCTCCGACCGCCAGGAAGGTCTCGTCACCGTCAACATCAACACGCTCACCGACGGCATCAACACCAACAACCACCTCAAGCGCGCGGCGACCTACAATCCCGAAGGACGCCTCAACAATGCCCGCGGCGTCTGGATCGTCGGCAACTACGCATACCTCCTGACCGACCGCGCGCTCGAAGTCGTCCAAATCTCAGACCCGACGAACCCGCGCTGGGTAAGCGAGACGACCGCGCCCCTTCGCGACCCGCGCTCGCTCGCGGTGCAGTTCCGCTACTGCTTCGTCACGGACGCCGACGGCCTCAAGGTGCTCGACGTGACCGACCTCGAACACCCGCGCGCGGTCTCAGGCGCGACCGTCCCCTTGCGCGACGCGCACGGCATCTACCTCGCGCGCGAGTACGCATACGTGGGCGACGGCTCGGACGGCCTCGCCATCGTCGACATCCAGCGGGCCGAACAGCCCCGGCTCGACCAGCTCTTCAACGACGGCGGGAAACTGAGCGACACGCGCGACGTGAAGGTCGGCATGGCCTACGCGAGCCTCATCGCATACGTCGCCGACGGCAGGAACGGACTGAAGGTTGTCGAGCTGACGAACCCGAACTCCGTGCCCGGAAACTCCGGCTACAGCCCGCGACCCGCGCCGCGCGTCGTCGCCTTCTACCCGACCAAAGGCCCCGCCACGCAGGTCTCCGAAGGCTACCGGCGCGACCGCGCCGTTGACGAGAGCGGCAACCAGATTGCCATCTTCGGTCGACGCGGCGCGCGCC
>JALZHC010000025.1 GCA_030914105.1 Acidobacteriota bacterium | reverse complement strand
GTTCATGCCGCCGCTCTCGCTCGGCCCGCCGGTCGTCCGGCCTTTCAAGACGACGGTCGTGCGGCCCGCGGGGAAGCGGACGCGCGTGGTCTTGGCCCAAGCGGTCGTCGCGGCGAGAAGGCAAAGGGTCGTCAGCGCAACACACAGTCTCTTCATAAGTCCTCCTTCAAAGTGGTAGTCATTCGGTGTTCGAGTTCAAAGACGACGATGCGTCCGGGCCCTAGTCCTCGGCCTTCCCCTGGAGCAGCGCGTCGCAGGGAAGAGTCTGCGGGCCTCGGTCGTCGCAGACGGCATACTTCGCGCCCTCGTACATCGTGACGCCGGCATGCTCGCCGCGCGCGTTGAGGACGTAGAAGTTGATGCCGAAGTTCGGCAGTCCGCGGCTGTTGAGCAGGCGCTTCTCGACCGTGTTGGCCTGTATGCGGCGCAGGGCCGTCATCCCAGCGTCCTTCGGGTGCGCGCCGCGGCGCATCTCTTCGACGATGAGGAAGGAGCAGAGGTTGTAGAGGTTCGCCTCGCCGCGGCCCGTAGAGCCGGCAGCGCCGACCGCGCCGTCAACGTAGAGGCCCGCGCCCAGGATGGGCGAGTCGCCGACGCGCCCCGGTATCTTCCACGCCAGCCCGCTCGTCGTCGTCACGCCGCAGATTTCGCCCTTCGCGTTGACGCCGTCGCAGTTGATCGTGCCGTAGAGGTGCTCCTCACGGATGAGTCCTTCGGCGACCATCTTCAGCCGCTCGCGACGGAAGACCTCGGCGCGCTTCTGCGGGTCGAGGTAGTGCGAGGGGTCTGTGCGCCGCTTCCATTCGAGCCAGAGCTTGCGCGAGTGCTCCGTGTTTAAGTCGTCTTCGATACGGAAGCCCATGCCGCGCGCGAACTCCCGCGCGCCGTGGCCGACGAGCAGGTGGTGGTCTGTGTTCTCCATCACGGCCTTGGCGACGAGCGAGGGCGTGCGCACGCCTTCGAGCGCAGCCACTCCGCCCGCGCGCTTCCGTGGCCCGTGCATGCAGGACGAGTCGAGCTGCACGACGCCTTCGGCGTTCGGCAGTCCGCCGTAGCCGACGCTGTCGTCGAGCGGGTCAAGCTCGACGATGTTGACGCCCGCGATGAGAGCGTCGAGCACGTCCGTGCCCGCGGTCATCAGGCGGAAGGCGCGCTGCACGCAGGTCTCGTCGCCGCCGTTCTTGAAGCGGTTGCCGTTGGCCGAGGAGATAACCGCGGGCCTGACGCCCTGAACTATGACTGCGGGCGCGCGCCCGAACAGCTCACCCTTCGCCGTCAGCGCGAGGCCGGCGGCTGCGCTCGCGCGCATGAAGTCGCGGCGCTTGATTCTTTTGCTCATGTTTCTCCCTCACTGTTTGACGTTCGACGGCCACTGGTAGTTTTTATTCCAGAGCAGGAACTGCATGACGTGCCCGCTGTTCGCGTCAATCCACTCGCGTACGCCGGGCAGCCCCGTGGACTGGAGCGCGTTGTAGACGAAGGCCTCGACGTGGCCCTGCCGCTTCATCTCTGCGAAGTAGGGAACATAGTACTGGAAAACGAAGGTCGTCTGCTTCTTCTTGCCGCCTTCGTCGAGCATCGCGATGAGCGTGTCCATCTGGCTGACGAGGCGCTCGGCCTCCGTCTTCGGCTTACCCTTCTCCTTCTCCGTCATGTCCACTGCGCCGGAGAGTCCGAGCGTGATGTCAATGGCGGAGAAGTCGCCCTCGTCCTTCTTCGCGTTGAGGTCGAGGTTGATGGTGATCTCGTTCGGCTTGCTGCCGGGCGTCGCGCCGCCGCCGAGCACGTCGCGCATGATCTTCAGCGCCGCGCCTGCGCGCTCGCCCTTCGGCTCGAGGGCGAGGAAGCGCGCGGCGGCGAGGAGCGCGGGCGTGCGGTAGCCCGTGTTGTAGAAGATTGCCGCGAGCAGGAGGTTGCTGCCGGGGTGCTGCGGGTTGATTGTGAGCGAGGTCTTGAGGCTCTTCTTCGCGTCGTCGAGCCGGCCCGCGTTCTTGTATGCGACGCCGAGGTTGAAGTGGAGCGCGCCGTTCGAGGGGAAGAGCTTGAGGCCGCGCTTGTAGACCTCGATTGCCTTGTCGGTCTGGCCGAGGATGTCGAGGTCGTTGCCGATGAGGACGTAGAAGCCGGCGAGCTGGTCTGACTTGTACTGCGCGCCGCGCGTCGCCAGCTCGATTGACTTGTTGTAATCCCTCTTCGCCGAGTAGGAGTAGCTCATCTCATAGAGCGCCAGCACGTTCGAGGGGTTCTCGGCCAAAACCTCTTCGTATTTGCGTATCGCGCCGTCGTAGTCGCCGCGGTCGTGCCGTGCGACGCCCTCGCGTATGGTCGCGGTCTGCTTATCGGTCGAAGGCTCCGGCGTGAGCTTCGCTTCGGGCAACTGCTGCGCCGCCGCGGCTAAGCAGCAGAGGGCGACGAGCAGCGACAGAAGGACGGCTTTGAGAGCGGGCAGAAAGATAGCTTTGAGAGCGTGCGGGGGGATGGCTTTGCGGGTCGTCATGTGGTTCCTCGATTTCGGGGCGGACATGTTCGGAAGACCGCGGCGGCGCGCTGAAAGGCGAGCGGCGCTGGCCGGGTGGTTTTATATACCATCGCGGCGCTTGAGACATCAAATTTCGTAAGAAGGTTTCGCCGGGCGTTAACAGACTGCCCGCGCCCGGCGTCACTTTCCGCGGGGACATTTGGCCGTGCTATGATGGCCGCGCTCTCCCGACATTCTCGAACGGAAGATAAGGAGATGCCATGCGTTCGTTTCTTAAACCTTTAATCTTCGGCCTCCTCGCGGCTTGCGCGCTCGCCTCGGCGGCGTCGGCCAAGACGAGCATCAACAAGATCAACGCCGACCCCGGAAAGTATTACAACAAGAAGGTCAGCATCGAGGGAACCGTGACCGACAGCTACGGCGTGCTCGGCCAGGGCGCTTACGAATTGGACGACGGCACCGGAAAAATCTGGGTGCTTGCCGAGCGCGCAGTGCCCGCGCGCGGCTCGCACGTCGAAGCGAAGGGCCACGTCATCACGGGCTTCGTCTACCGCGGGAGGAATTTGGCCGCCGCCATCAGGGAGACGGGCCGCAAGGCTAAAGACAGGCGCTGAGTGTGAAGGCGAAAGAGAAGCGCTGAACGGGGCGGCGTCAAAGGGGGGGCCGTGCCTGAAGAGTCGCGGCCCCTTTGATGCCGCCCCCTTGCGAGATGCAGATAGTCCGCGGCCTCGACGAACAGTTCGCGCGCCTGCACGAGCGCTCACGCGCGCTCGTGCGGGCCGTCCCTGCCGAGCGACTCTACTGGCAGCCGCCGCGCGAAGAAGCCGCGCGCGCCTTCCCCGCGTACTCCTGCGGCGAACACCTCCTGCGCGCCGCCGCCGCCGTCGAGCAGACCTTCGGCGGCATCAACGTCAACCTCTGGGACGACCCCTTCGAGTGGACTCTGCCGGAATCTCTGCCCGCTCCCGAACACGTCGCGGCCTATCTCGAAGAGGCCGAGGCCACGCGCCGACGCGCCTTCGCCAACTTCGGCTCGGACGCAGACCTCGCCAAAGAGATCGCCACGCCTTCCGGCGAGATGCGCACGCTCTTCTCGCTCGCTGCCGAGGCGCTCGTCCGCGCCGCGCACCACCAGGGCCGGGCCTACGCCACGTTCCGCCTCTTCTCCGGCGCGCGCCTGCCGAAGATCTGACGCGTCATCTGACTCTCTTCATGCTCAAGAACGAGTGAAGACGGAGGGCCGCCGGACAACAGTTGCGTGAGAACTTCGCAAGTGGGATAGTCGTAACAAACGCGTGCGGCGATTAATGACGAGAGGAGGGTCGCGATGTTCTGCCCACAGTGCGGCCAGAGACAGCTTACGAACCAGGTGCGCTTCTGTTCGTCCTGCGGCTTTCCTCTGAACGTCGTCGGCGAGCTGCTGGCGAACAACGGCCAACTGCCCTGGCGTCCGCCACAGCCGGAGGCGGTCGGACTCTCGCCGCGGCAGAGGGGCATCCGGCAGGGCGGGCTGCTGATGCTCAGCACAGTCCTGCTCGTGCCGCTGCTCGCCCTCATCGGCGTGTCGCTCCTGGGTTTTCCCGGCCAGATCGTCGCCATCGCCGCAGTCTTCTGCCCCCTCGGCGGGCTGCTGCGCATACTCTACGCACTCTTTCTCGAAAGCAACGTGAGGCCGCTCGCCGAAGGCGCGCAGCCGGCCTACGTGCCGCCGCCCGCGATCCCGAACTACCTCGGCACGCCCCCGCACAACGCGACGCTCCCGCCCGCACAAGGCGTGCCCGTCAACGCGCCTCGCCCGCAGCGCCTCGACACGGGCGAGCTGCCCGCGCGCCCGCGCGCGAGCGTCACAGACCACACCACGCGCCTGCTCGACAAGCAGCCCGATGAGTCGCCGAAACAGTAGCGGCCCTCCGCTCGGCAGCGACGAACGCGCGGGCCGAAGCGGCGACAGCCTCGTCGGCGAGACGGACGGCGCGTCAGCCTGCGAGTCCGAAGACCTCGCCGCGCGCCTGCGCGAGCGCATACGGCGCGAGGGCGCGTTGACTTTCCGCGAGTGGATGCGCGCGGCCCTCTACGACGAGCGCGGCGGCTACTACCAACGTGCCGCACAGCGCTGGGGGCGCGCCGGCGACTACCGCACAAGCCCCGAACGCAGCACCCTCTTCGCCGCAACCTTCGCGCGCCACTTCGCCTCTCTCTTCGAAGAGCTCGGACGCCCACGCGTCCTCAACCTGCTCGAAGTCGGCGGCGGCGCGGGCCACTTCGCACACGGCCTCCTGCAAACTCTCAGGCGCGACGCGCCGCACGTCTTCGACTCACTTCGCTACGTCTTCGACGAGCCGAGCGCAGACTCGCGCGCGCGCGCCGCCGCCCTGCTCGCGCCCTTCGCGGAGCGCGTCGAGTTCCGCCGCCTCACAGACTTCTCCGAAGGCGAGCCGCTCGAAAACGTCATCGTCTTCTCGAATGAGCTGCTCGACGCCTTCCCCGTGCATCGCGTCTCGATGCGCGGCGGTCGCCTGCGCGAGACGTTCGTGGGCTGCGGCGCGCGAGGTGAGTTCGTCTGGGTCGAGGGCGAGCCTTCGACGCCGCGCCTCGCCGAACACTTCGAGCGCGCGGGGTTAAGTTTAACCGAAGGGCAGACGGCGGAAGTGAGCCTCGACGTTGAGGCGTGGGTCGCGCGCGTCGCGCGGCTGGTCGGGCGCGGCTTCGTCTTCACGGTGGATTACGGCGACGAGGCGGCGGGCCTTCTATGCGCGCCGCACAGGCGCGAGGGAACCCTGCGCGCCTTCCGCGGCCACGAGCTTGTCGAAGACGTTCTGCGCAGTCCGAGCGAGCAGGATTTGACGACGACGATTAACTGGACGCAGGTCATCGCCGCCGGCGAGGCCGCGGGGCTTCAGACCGTCAAGCTCGAACGCCTCGACTCGTTTCTGCTGCGCACCGGCCTGCTCGAACAGCTCGAGCGCGAGTGCGCGCACGCCGCCGGCGAGGCCGAGATCGCGCGGCTCCGGCTCGACGCGCGCGAGATGATCCTGCCGGGCGCGTCGGCCTCACATTTTCAGTTGCTGGTGCAGAAGAAGGTCTGACGAGGTTGAGCCGAGCCTCTGAACGTCTGGGTGGAAGAATGCGGACAGGATGAGGCTGCGGAGGACTGAATCAGTACAAGCAGGCCCCGCCGGAGGGTGCGGTTTACGGCGATTAAATGTTGAAGTAATATAAGTTCATCAAGTTTTCCCCCGCTCGGTCAGACGGAAGGAACAGGGCTTGCTATGAGTCCAGAATGTTTTCCAACCCCTGAGCCACGTGTGCCTTCACGCGTCGGGCGGAGGGCGCGTGGGTGGGCCAGGGCCATTCGAGATGTGAGGCAAGTTGACGTAAGCGCGGGCGGCTATCGTCGGCGCGCGCGTCTGCATCTCAACGTCTGAATCACCTGTTCTCCTCGCAGAAGATTCGAGCGGAAGCGCGCGCGATGGGCGGCGACTTTGAATCCCGCCGCGCGCGTCGAGACGAATGAACGGAAGCACGAACACACAACCCGCAGACGAAGAGCGCGAAGAGCAGACGACCACGACCCGCCCGCAGATGCGGCGCGAGGCGGCACCGCCGCTCTTCAACCGCGAGCTGAGTCAGATCGAGTTCTACCGGCGCGTGCTCGAAGAGGCGCACGACGAGACGCAGCCTCTGCTCGAACGCCTCAAGTTCCTCTCCATCTTCTCGGAGAACCTCGACGAGTTCTTCATGATCCGCGTCTCCGGCCTGCAAGAGACTCTGGCCGAGCAGGTCACGGAGCTTTCGCCCGACGGCATGGGGCCGGTCGAGCAGTTGCGTGAGATCAGGGCGCGACTGCTGCCGCTGTTTGCGGAGCACTCGCGCTGCCTGCGCGAGGAAGTCCTGCCGCAGCTTGCGGCGCAGGGGATTGAGCTGGTCGAGTACGGCACCCTCTCTCTGCCCGAAAGGCAGGCGCTGCGCGAGTTCTTCAAGAAGAAGGTCTTCCCGGTGCTCACGCCGCAGGCCGTCGACCAGGGCCACCCGTTCCCTTATATCTCGAACCTCAGCCTGAACCTCGGACTGACGGTCGAGCCGCTTCCGGAACTCGGCATCACGCGCTCGCTCACGGGCAAGATCGAGCCGCGTTTCGCGCGCGTCAAAGTCCCTCCGCTCGTGCCGCGCCTCGTGCCTGTCGGCAGGTCGGGCGCGAAGTTCGTCCTGCTCGAACAGGTCATCGCGGCCAACGTCGGGCAGCTCTTCCCGCGTATGCAGGTGAGCCAGTGCCACGTCTTCCGCGTGACGCGCGACGCCGACGTGGAGATACGCGAGGACGAGGCCAACGACCTTTTGCGGATGATGGAGCAGACGCTTCGACGCCGCCGCTTCGGCACGCCCGTCCGCCTCGAAGTCGCGGCGGGGATGCCGGAAGAGATGCGCCGCTACATCGCCTCCGAACTCGAACTCACGGAAGAGGACGTGTACGTCTGCGAAGGGCCGCTCGCCGCGCGCGACCTCGCGGCCCTGCGCGAACTCGAACGCCCAGACCTCAAGGACGCGCCTTTCAAGCCGAAAGTCCCCGCCGTCTTCCGCGGCGCGCGGAGCTACTTCGACGTGATTCGCGGGCGCGACGTGCTGCTGCACCACCCTTACGAGTCCTACAAGCTCGTCACGGACTTCATAGACCGGGCGGCGCACGACCCCGACGTGGTCGCCATCAAGATTTGCCTCTACCGGACGGGCCAGCACTCGCCCATCCCGGAGTCGCTCATCGAGGCGAGCGCGCAGGGCAAGCAGGTGACGGCGCTCGTCGAGTTGAAGGCGCGCTTCGACGAGGAGAATAACATCGAGTGGGCGAAACGACTCGAAGAGTCGGGCGTGCATGTCGTCTACGGCATCGTGGGTCTGAAGACGCACTGCAAGGTGACGCTCGTCGTCCGGCGCGAGGGAGAGCTTTTGCGCCGCTACGTCCACGTCGCCACCGGCAACTACAACCCCGTCACGTCGAACTTCTACACAGACCTCGGCCTCTTCACAACCGACGAGGAGATCGGCGAGGACGCGTCAGACCTCTTCAACTTTCTGACCGGGTTTTCGCGCCAGAAGGATTACCGCAAGCTCCTGGTCGCGCCGTCGAACCTGCGTGAGAAGATGCTCGCGCTCGTCCGGCGCGAGGCCGAGCACGCGCGCGCTGGCCGCCCGGCGCGCATCGTCGCCAAGATCAACCGGCTCGCGGACACGCAGATGGTCGCCGCGCTCTACGAAGCCTCGCAGGCGGGAGTGGAGATTGACTTCATCTGTCGCGGCATCTGCATGCTCAAGCCCGGCGTGCCCGGTCTTTCAGAAACCATCCGCGTCCGCAGCATCGTCGGTCGCTTCCTCGAACACAGCCGCGCCTTCTACTTCCAAAACGGCGGCGACGAAGAGGTCTACACGGGAAGCGCCGACTGGATGTCGCGCAACTTCGACCGGCGGGTCGAAGTGGTCGCGCCCGTCCGCGACGAGCGTCTGAAGAGGTACATCAAGAACGTTCTGCTCTCGGCCTACCTGCGCGACAACGTGAAGGCGCGCGTGCTCCGTCCCGACGGCACGTACGAGCGCCCCGCCGTCGCGCCGGGCGAGGAGCCTTTCAGCAGTCAGCTCTATTTCGTCGACGCCCCCGAACCGGAGTGATTTGGACTTCAGAGGTTTTAGCGAGGTGAAGTTATGAGGCACAGCCAACGGTTTCGCGGCGCGATGGCGCTCTTTCTGGTCTCGGTCTTGACGCTGCTCTCCTGCACGGCGCTCGCCGCGCAGAAGGAGACGCAGAAGGAGAAGGACTCGAAGGATGCGCAGAAGGAGAAGGACTCGAAGGGCGAGACGCCGCAGGGCACGCCCGTCTTGTGGAAAGAGCCGACCGACATCGCGACGCGCAACCTCCTGCTCGGCCCCGGCGGCGAGGAGATGAAGCCAGACCTGAGCCAGGTCACCTTCGACGGCTCAGAGCAGGGGGGCTACTCCGTGAAGTGGAACGTGCGCGACGGGTCTGGAAAGAAGTGGGTCGCCAAGCTGGGCCGCGAGGCGCAGCCCGAAACGGTTTCGCTACGGCTCGTCTGGGCCGCGGGCTACATGACCGAGGTCAACTACCTCATCCCCTGCGTGCACATCGTCAACGCGCCGAAGCCGCCGAAGGACAAGAGCGTCGAGAGGTGCGAGAAGGACGGCTTCGCCAACGTCCGCTTCAAGGCGAAGCCGAAGGGGGAGAAGAACGTCGGCGGCTGGAGTTGGAACGACAACCCCTTCAAAGGCACGAAGGAGTTTCAGGGCTTCGTCGTGTTGATGGCGCTTTTGAACAACTGGGACTTGAAGGACGAGAACAATAAAATCTTCTACGTGCCGGGCGAGGGCGAGGGGCAGGGCGAGCTGCGCTACGTCGTCAGCGACCTCGGCGCGACCTTCGGCAAGACCGGCGGGCCGATCACGCACAGCCGCAACGAGCCGAAGAACTACATCCGCACCGGCTTCGTCGAGAAGGTCGAGGGCGACCGCGTCCGCTTCGACTACCACGGGAAGAACCAGGGCCTCTTCGACAACATCACCGTCGAGCAGGCGAAGTGGATTGGCGACATTCTCTCGCAGCTCACCGAGCAACAGATCAACGACGCTTTCCGCGCGGCCAACTACAAGCCGGATGAGATCGAGGGGCTGTCGCAGGAGGTGCTCGCGCGCATCAACGAACTCCACCGCCTGAACGCGCCCGCCGCCGCTGGCACGAGCAGCGGGCACTGACGAAGTGGGTTGGCGGTTGAGTTTCTGATCACTCGTTGAGAGGCGGTCTTTGGCCCGCCTCCAAACGGTTGGCGGTGGTTTCGGCTAAAAGAGAAAGGCCGCTCACGAATGAGCGGCCTTTCTTCTTTCGACGAAACTCGATGAGTGCTTAGTTGTGTGCGCCTGTGAAGACCGACTCGGCGGCAGTCGCTTGCGTCGTCTTGGCGGCGGTCGTCGTCGCGCCAGCGCGGGGGCCGCGCGCCTGCATCTGCCTGGCGTAGTCCTCGACGAAGGTCTTGAAGTCGCCGTGGCCCCAGGAGGTGTAGAAGTCGTACTGCTTCATCTCGGCGTAGACCTGGTCGAAGTTCCAGCCGTACTTCTCGAAGCGGTAGACCGCGCCCATCGCGCCCGTCCGGTGGCGTCCGCCCGCGCAGTGGACGAAGAACTTGCCGGTCGCCGGATCGTTAACGGTCTTGAGGAAGGCCGCAACCCACTCCGCCTTCGGGTATGCCTTGTCCACCATCGGGATGTTGACGTAGCGCATGCCGACCGACTCGACCATACCGCGCTCCGACGAGTTCGGCTCGGCCTGGAGGTCAATCACGGTGTTGACGCCGAGGCTCTTGAGCGCCTGGATGTCTTCGATGCTCTTCGGCTCGGCACCGCGGAAGAAGCGCTCGTCCATCTGGCCGAAGTTCTTGATGTGGACGTTCGAGAAAGCCGGGTTCTTCTCCGAGCCTTTCGCGGCGGCGGCCACCGAGAGCAGGGTGATGGCGAACAGTGAGGCGGCGAGGGAACGCAAAGGGGTGCGACCAAATTTCATCTCTAACCCTCCAGGAGTCATCGGACTGAAATCTCGATTGTCGGGCGAATCAAGTGTTAGGGGTTTCAAGCGCGACCGGCTCGAATCAACGCCGTGGGAGCCTTCGGAAGGCGGCGCTCTCATCGCGTCCGTGACTGACGATTCTGCAACAATGTCTCTTCCTCGTCAATCGAAACATTAGATTCGCGCGACCACCTCCCAGTTGTATCGCCGCAGTCGCAGCGGGCACGCCCTCTGAGTTTCAAGCGTAGTCCGGCGCTGCATCTTTGAAAGAAACAATTGCAACACCTGCAAGAGTTACAGAGAGATTTTCCGTACACAAGACTCCCAGTTTGAACGCAGCTATCCGCTACGCCCGGTCGAACAAAAAACTCTGTCAAAATAAGAGCCTTTCGAGCAGAAAAGCAGTATGAATGAGGTGTTCGAACCAGCCGCGCGCGGGGCGAAAATCCAGCCGTCTGAGTTGCAGAAGCGATGATAAAGCTCTCCAAAACACAGTTGGTCGGAAGCTCTAATCCCTACTAATGCAGAACGCTGTCATGCTTCATCGCCTCGTGTGAAAGAATGAACTCCCCAAGCGTCTGGTACACGTGCCTTAGCTCTTGCTTTCGGACGGCTGGGTCAAAGGGGATGAACGGTTGGCCGATGACTTTCTGCCATCGCCTTGCAAGGAGACCGGCATCGAGCGGTGGGCCGCACCCGCGCCTCTTGCCGCCATGCCCATCCGGAGACAGACAGACCTCCAGGATGTAAACCTCCCGTTTACACCTTTTCATATTCAGGGAGCGCAGGCGTGTAGCCGGACAGTCGCGGGTCTCCACGAAGGAATAGCCGCGAACCGCCGGCTTAATTTCCAGTTGGCTGGACAGCTCAAGAAGGCGCTTCCTGACGCTCTCTTCATGAGATAAGAAAAGCCACCCGTGTCTTTCCGCTCTCAGTTGTGCGTACATTATTTCAACGACCCAGCGGGCCGGGTCTACGGTTTTCTCCGCGATGCGACTCGGCAGAAGAAGCCGCAGTCCCACCACCTTTCTGTCGCCGACGAGTATCTTGCCATCGCGCGCCGAGTCAGACCCTAAATCGCTTGCCAAACTGAGAGCCCACAAAAAATCAACGTCCGTCAGGATCGTCTCTTCCCGCCGATTTTTGTCGTCAAACCGATCAGGGATTCTGACGGTGGTAAAGATGCTGTCGGCGTGTCGGGAGGGATCAATAATGCCGGGCGGGGCGGTGGGTGAAAGCAGGTAGACGGCGCTCGCCTTGATTGCCGCCTGCAACGGCCTGCACAAGAGAGAGAGGCCCCTGGCGCTGGACATGAATGGGCATAAAGATGACTCGTAGAACCCCGTCGTGGAAATCCTTGTGGTGCAGTGAATCCCCGGATGTCGATCCAGCCTCATCCAGCGCGCGTCGGAGAAACTCTCCGGGCAATTGACGAGCAGGTAGGCCAGGAAATCATCGACTATGTCTGTGATCAAACGGGACTCGAACGAGTACTCCGTCTCCGTGATATCGCTGCGCCGCAAGTTGAGGGGGAAAGCGCCGTCTCGATCCTCGACGCAGATCTTGGGATGTTCGATAGAAATCGTTGTGCCCCCTTCGTAATAACTGATGGTATCACTGTATTGCAAACGCTTCCTGGAAAACCTGCGGCGGGGCGCGGTATTGGTAATGAATATCCCATTGACGCTGAGGCTGGGCAGGGGCTTGTACGTCCAGTATACCGAGTAGCCATGAGACCCGCGCAGCCGCCGCAGCGCCGAGGGCCGTTTCGGGTCGGGCGTGGCGATGGCGAACTTCTGCTCCAACTTCTCCCTTTCCGACCCGATGAAGCGCGCGACGGAAGGGTGGTCGTAAATAAACCAGCCGAACTTCTCCGGGACGGAGACGCGGTCGCCCGACGCGACCAGTTTCTGGTACACCGCCGGAGAAACCTGTATCCGGATGACAGTGCCCACGCGAAGAGTGGGGTCGCGCCGCAGTTCAATAGCGCTCAGGTCTAAGGTCGTGCTGAAGCGTGTCCCTGACTCGCTTCGGATATGGCGGGTGGCAACGTCCATGCAGGAGCCAAGAAGGAACCCGGCCAGGACGCCGACCCCGAATCGCCCGGATCGCATCACGCGGGAGCGCGGCCTGTCTTCAGCTTCCGTCTCGAACTCGCGCTTCCATGCGTCGCTATTCCGGAACGACGCGCCGGCTGTAAGGAAGTAATCCCGGATGACCTCCACGGACATCCCCGCGCCGCGGTCGCTGACGGTAAGCCATGCGTAGCCGCGCTCGTCCGGGCTGTCCAACCAGACCTCAACGTCGTGCTCTTGCTCGACCAGTGGCGCTCCGCGCAGCTCCGGGTGGTTCTGTTGTAAGACTTCCCGCTCGCGGACGGCGTCCACCGAGTTTTGGATGAGTTCGCGTATGCCGATGGAAGGTATATTGTCGTAGAGAGGCCCCACCAGCAGCTTCAACAGGTCTGGCCGGGCTACCGTCAGCTCAATCCGCTCCGGCACGAAGCTCACGCGCCGGGAGAAGGCTTGCACGTCGTCCAGGTTCGAGCGCACGCGCCGCAGAATGAGACCTAATCCGGAGAGTCTGGGGTGTGAGCCGTAGGTCTCGCCCAGCACCGCCCATGAGGCGTCGAGCTCCTCCTGAATCCCGGAGAGCCACTCCTTCAGTCGGAGGTAGGTGTGCACGTCACGCGGACGAGCCTGAATCTCGATTGACTCCGGGTCGTCGTGAGTTTGGGTGATGTTGGAGATGGCGTGATGAGCCTTCCACTCCAACTCCGAGAGCTTGCTTGGGATGTGCCTGTACTGGAAGACGACCGCGGGAGCGCGCTCGGCCTGGATTTGTAAGTAGTCGGCGACCCGAAGCAGGGTCATCAAGTAGACGGCGTGCACGCCGGCGTACTCACGCCTGTGATAATGCTCCCGCAGGTATTCGAGGCAGACGCGGACGGGAAGCCCGTGGCTGCGGGCCACCAGCCCGGAAATGTCTCGGAGGTCGGCGCGGAACAGGCCGCCCAAATCGACCAGGGTTCGACCCGGTATGCCGAAAAGGGCGAACTCGTGCGCCATCCGCGGGTGGTGCCGCCGAATGAACTCGCCGATTAACTTCCGGTCCGTGTCGCTGAGGTCATCGTAGCCCTCGAACGGGTTGCGCACCTGCGCGCGCAGTTCGCCGGCGGGAGTCTCCCCTAATACTTCACGCAGCCGCCGCTCATCCCAGCGTTTAGCAGAGAAAAGGAATTCTTCCCAGAGGGTCGGCCACGGGCGGTCTGAAAAAGCGGGGCTGCGCCACTCCGACGCCTCACCCTGGATTAACATATGGAAGCCCGCCTCGCTGAGGTGCATGGCGGAGTCGTGGAGCAAGGTCGCGGCGATCAGTACGGCCACATCGCTCGGAGTGAATACATTACGGGCCGTGTCGGTGATGAGGTGATCGGCTGTCGCCAACACACGGTTCAGGTGTTCGACGCCGTGGTCTGTGTAGTCGGTGAAGAACGGAAGCCGGCTGGTGGTTAGCCATCCGTCAAACGCGACGACCATGCCGTCAACGCTGGCCCTGAGCGAGCGGTCGCGCTGAAGGAGCGCCTCGAAAAATGTGGGATAAGCAATAGGCATGTGCGTTAGTCGCACTCGTTGCTGTGAGTGTCGAACCTACCACGCAGCATATGCTTTCAGGGTTTCGTTGTCTTCCGGCAAATTATGGAACTGAACTCCTCAGGTTGTTGATCGGCGAGTTCGCCATGGCCTGCAAGTACAACCTGTCCGTCGTCGTCGTCATCGTCAAGAACAACTCGCAACGCCCGCACTGCGCGCGGCTTTACTCAACCCACTGTCGAGAGTTGACGGCCTGATCAATCTTGCTCTCTAAGTCGGCGAGCGCTTGAATCGCGTCGCTGCCCGTGCAGCCGTAGTAGTGCTCTATCCTCTTCGACTTCCCGCCGAGCCTGACGGAAGTGATCGCTGTCGGATAATCGGTGACGGCCTGGGGGCACTCGCCTCCGGGAGAGTATTTGTCTTTCAAAGAAAAATAGCCGATGCGCTCGACCTCGGAGACCAGCTCCGCCAACTTCTCGCGGCCGATGCTGCCCCTGACGATCCCCGTCCTCTTAACAAAACGCCGGCCTTCGTACACGAACGAGCCGTCGCCGGAGATGGTCACTTTGTAAACCGGGCAGGTCAGGTCGCACTCCTGCCTTTCCAGAACTATCTCCGTGTCCGCGGGGGCGGTTTGCGCGGCGCGGTTCGGCCCGACGCTGTTTTGGTTGTGTGTGGCCTCGGCCGTGTGACAGCCGCCGTATGCGATGACCAGACAAAGCAATGAGATGAGTCGTGCGTGAATCATAACGAACGGCCTCCTATCGGG
>JALZHC010000272.1 GCA_030914105.1 Acidobacteriota bacterium | reverse complement strand
CTGCAACTCCGCAGGATAGTGCGTCGAGACCTCCGCGCCGATGCGGTCTTTAAGCGGCGTGATGATCTTGCCGCGGGCCGTGTAGTCTTCGGGGTTCGCGGAGAAGACGAGCATCACGTCGAGCGGCAGGCGCACGGGGTAGCCCTTAATCTGCACGTCGCCCTCCTGCATGATGTTGAAGAGGCCGACCTGGATTTTGCCCGCGAGGTCGGGCAGCTCGTTGATGGCGAAGATGCCGCGGTTGGCGCGCGGGAGCAATCCGTAATGAATCGTCAGCTCGTCCGACAAGAGGTGGCCGCCGCGCGCGGCCTTGATCGGGTCAACGTCGCCGATGATGTCGGCGATAGTGACGTCGGGCGTGGCCAGTTTTTCGACGAAGCGCGAGTCGCGCTCGACCCAGGCAATCGGCGTATGGTCGCCCTCGCGCTCGATGGTCTGGCGTCCGTGGGCCGAGATGGGCCGGAACGGGTCGTCGTTAATCTCGGAGCCGGCGATGACGGGGATCGACGGGTCGAGCAGGCCCACGAGCTGCCGGATGATGCGGCTCTTAGCCTGCCCCCGCAGGCCCAGGAGGATGATGTTGTGGCGCGCGAGCACGGCGTTCATGATCTGCGGGATGACCGTCTCGTCGTAGCCGACGATGCCTGGGAAGATGCGCTCGCCGCGCCGGAGCTTCTCCAGAAGGTTGGCGCGCATCTCTTCCTTGACCGGGCGGACGCGGTAGCCCTGCGCCCTGAGTTCGCCGAGTGTCTTTGGTAGTGCCATTGATTAAACCTTGTTCCCCTAGTTTAGGATGCCCGACTTTAGTTTTCCCTGACCGACTTTGATTTTACTCCGCCCCCTCGCCTGATGCGGAGGAGACGAAGCGACCGCCCGCCTCGCGCGTGACCAGCCCGTCCTCTTCGAGCTTTTCGAGATGCGCGAGCACTGCACGCTCGGCGAGCGCGCGCATCCGTGGATGAACGTCCGTGTAAGCTTGAGCGACGACTTCGGCGGGCGTCGAAGCGCCGGCGCGCACGGCGGCGAGGACGTCGCGCTCGCGCCTGAGCCGGTGCGCGATGTACTCGTCAATCTTGGCGCGCGGGCTTCCGACCGCGGGGCCGTGGCCGCCGAAGAGCGCGACGAGGCGCGGCAAATGCCGGTAGCGTTCGAGCGTGGCGAGATAGTCGCGCACATTGCCTTCGGGCGGGTCGATTAGCACCGAGCCGAAGCCGACGATGTTGTCGCCGGTGAGGAGCGCGCCCGCGCTCTCGTCGTAGAAGGAGAGGTGGCCGCGCGTGTGGCCGGGCGTGTGCATCGCACGCAAAAGTATGTGCGGCTCGCCTTCGAGTTCGATTGAGTCCCCCTCTTCGATGAAGCGGTCGACGCGGACACACGCGCCGAGCGCTTCGGCGGTCAGGCGGTGCGCGGCAACGCGCGCGCGCCCGCCCGTCTGTTCGCGCAAGTCGGCGACGCCGCCGACGTGGTCGGGGTGTTGGTGCGTGATGACTATCTCGCTCAAGTGCCGGCCTTCGCTGTTTAAGCCGCGGACGAACTCGGCGAGCGCGGCCTGCTCGTCTTCGTAAGGCGAGCCGGGGTCGACGACGATGAAGTCGCGCGTGCCGACGAGGTAGCAGTTGGTCGTGGTCGCGGGCGGCTTCGTCGGTGTGCGCAGGGGGAAGCAGACGAAGCCGGGCAGGAACTCGATGGCGCGCGCGGGCCGTCGGTGCGCCTGCGGGGTGCTTAAGAAACGCTCAAAGAGGTCTTCGGTCAGCCCGCCGGCGAGCGTGCGGACGGCGTGGATGACGGGCGGCGCGGCGATGACTTCCGAGCGCAGCCAGCGCGCGTAAGCCTCGCTCGCACGCGCCCACTCGCCGCCGTCGAACTCGCCCGTGAGCACGCGCGGCTGCTGTTTGCGCGGGCAGCGGACGACGAAGAAGAACGTGTCGAAGCGTCGAGGGCTGAAGGGCGGCGTGACCCAGCGGCCAGCGAACGCGAAGTCGCGCGCGTCGAGCCGCAGGCCGTAGTGTTTGAGAAGCACGGCGAAGGTCATTCGGCCCGACGTTAAGTCGTCGAGCACAGAGGCGAGTTGTCCCTTCGTCAGGCCGTCAGCGCCTCGCGCGGCCAGGACGCCCAACTCCTCGAACAGCTCGCGCGCAGCGCACGCGATCATCTGTGCCGTCTCGCCGTCGGGCGCGTTATCAACTTCCACTTCCGAATCCGACTCGTCGCGCTGCCCGCCGGGGAAGGCGTAGAAGCCGGGCATGAAGGCCATCCGCTCAGAGCGCCGCGCCCAGTAGAGGACGGGGTCGTGCGCGTCGGAGTCCTCGCGCAGGAGGATGACCGCCGCCGCGTCCTTCGGCGTGACGGGCTTCGGCGCTTCGGCGGCAGCCGCGTGTTGACTCGGACGGGTGTTGATGGTTTCGTTCACGTCGCCGTCGCCTCGGACTCAATCGCCGCGCCCGCACGCGCCGCCTCTTCGCCATCCGCCGGAGTCCTGACTTTTTCCATCGCGATTTCGGAAGGCTTGAACCCAAGCTTCTCCCAGAAGCCTGCGCTGCCGCGACCGGCGCGCAGAACCCAGGTCACGCCCGCGTCCACGCCGACGAGACGTTCGACAAGCTCGCGCCCGATACCACGTCCGCGACACTCCGACGCCACCGCGACCATCGAGATGTAGCCGTTCGAGACCCCGTCGGTTAAGGCCCTCGCGAAGCCGACGACGCGCCCGCCATCGAAGGCCACGACCGTCCGTCCGGCCTTCTCCATCATCACTCTGAAACGTACCGCGTCGCCGACCCTGTGCCCCCAGCCCACGGCGTTGAGGAAGCGTCGAACCTCTTCGTAATCTCCGGGGCTGATCGGTCTGTAGTCCATTTCGCTTTCAACCGCAGGCGGAAGCCCGAACCTCAGGGAAGGATGAAGGCGGAAGGATGAAGTAGTAGCCAGTAGCCAGTAGACAGTAGCCAGCATAAAGGCAACTGCTTCCCTACTGGATACTGACTACTGGCTACTGCTCTTCCTTCATCCTTCCGCCTTCCGCCTTCATCCTTTCACTCGTCGCCCTGCCAGCGGAAGCGCTCGCCGTCGCCGCCCCGCCAGGGGTCGCCGCGCATGTGGTAGCCGCCTTCCTCCCAGAAGCCCGCGCGGTCTTCGGTTAGAAATTGGACGCCCTTGACCCACTTCGCGGACTTCCAGGCGTAGAGCCGCGGGACGACGAGGCGGACGGGGCCGCCGTGTTCGGGCGGGATAGGCTGGCCGTCGTTCGACCACGCGAAGAGCGAGTCCTCGGCGAGGAAGTATTCGATGGGCAGGTTCGTCGTCCAGCCGTAGTCGTGTGCTTCGACCGAGACGAAGCGTGCTTCGGCACGGACGCCGACCAACTCGGCGACCGTTCGCGTCGAGACGCCTCCCCAGAGGTTGCCGAGACGCGACCAGCGCGTGACGCAATGGAAGTCGGCGTAGACCCGGACGGCGGGCAGTTGCAGAAACTCGTCGAGCGTCCACTTCAAAGCTCTTTCGACGAGGCCGCCCGCCTCGAACTGCCACGTCTCAAGGTCAAAGCGCGGCGTGCCGTGCGCGTCCAGGACGGGCCACTTGCGCGTGCGCGTCTGGCCGGGAGGGACGCGGTTCGAGCGCCGCGTGTCCGGGCTGACGATCACGTCGCTGCCCTCGAAATCATCCGCGCGCCGCGGCTCGCCCTCCTGCCGGAAGGGGTCTTTGAAAAGTCCGTCGAGGAAACTCATAAGTTAGTAAATCGTAAATGGTAAATCGTAAATCGTGTTTGAGCGCTCGCGGTCTTGAGCGGTACGACGCGAGTTGAGTGACATGGTTTTCACCATTCACGATTTACGATTCACGATTTACTGTTTTTGGCTGACTGCTCGGCGAGCTTCATCAGCTCTTCCGGCATCCACTTGCCGAGGCCCTTCTGGAGCGCCGATTCGATGCCGACGGTTCGGTCGTGCCACTCGTCGGCCTGGCCGAGCGTGCCGCGCTCGCGCTCATAGTGCAGCGTCTGTTCGAGGCTGAGGAGGATGCCGTTGATGATCTCGCGCCAATCCTCCTGCTGTATGCCGCGGCGGACGAGCGAGAGGCCCGCCGTCCAGTCCTCTTCGGGCGCGCGCGAGTCCTGTTCGGGGATGGTCAGGTTACGGAGCGGCGGCATCGGCGAGCCTTTGAACTCTTCGTAGAGCCTGCGCCTCAAGTCCTTGAGCGGCAGCCCGTCGCCCTCGCGCGCCAGCTCCGACGCGCGGCGGAATAGGTCGGGCACGCTGGTCTGTTCTTTCGCCATCGGTTCTCAAAGCCTCTTCGTTCGGTTCGAGCTTTTCGGATTTTCGCTTGGGGCTAATTTATAACATCCGTGTCAGAACCGCGAGCGGGCGAAGACAAGGGTGAAGGCGGAAGGCGGAAGGATGAAGTTAAAGCAGTAGCCTGGAAGACGCGCTTTCATCCTCCCGCCTTCCGCCTTCATCCTTCCAGAAACCCGCTCGCGGTTCTGTTCGCGCCTTGCATCGGTTCTGGCTCAACGGCATCATAGACGAAAAATTCAAGGGGTGAGTTGAACGTGTCTGAAACGATTTCCGTCGAGGCGGCGGGGCAGCGCGCAGAGGTGGCCGCGGGCCGGGAGGTGTGCCCGGTGTGCGGGCGCGAGGCCGCCGAGGGCCTCACGCCGTTCGAGCAGTTGCCGGACGAGCTGAAGCGAATGATCTCGGCCAACGCGCCGGGCGAGGTCGCGGCGGTGTGCGGTCGCTGCGTCGAGCTGTTCGCGCGGGCGCACGCGCAGATGGAGAAGTACGCGGCGGTCTTCGAGCAGGGGCGCAACGTCCTGCCGACGTGGCTGCGGCTCGGCGCGGACGAGCGTTTCACGGGCCGAGGCGTCACGGTCGCCTTCCTCGACTCCGGCTTCTACCCGCACCCGGATTTGACGACGCCTGAGAGTCGCATACTCGCCTACCACAACGTCGTCCCGCGCGGTACGGGCACGCTCGAATCCGTGGACGTGGCGAGCTGGCACGGCATGATGACTTCGGTCGTTGCCGCCGGCAACGGCGCGCTCTCCGAAGGCTTCTTCCGCGGCCTCGCCCCCGACTGCTCGGTCGTCCTCGTCAAGGTCAGCAAGTCCGGCCACATCCCTGAGCGCAACATCGAGCGCGGGCTGAAGTGGGTTCTGGAGAACCGCGAGCGTTACCGCATCCGCGTCGTCAACATCTCCGCGGGCGGAGACCGCGAGCAGTCGTACTTAGATAACTCGCTCTGCCAGACGGTCGAGCGCGCCGTGCGCGCCGGCCTCGTCGTCGTCTGCGCGGTCGGCAACGCCGGATGGGAGCCGGGCCATCCCGTCCTTCCGCCGGCCTCTTCGCCCTCTTCAATCGCCGTCGGCGGACTCAACGACCAGAACTCGCTCGACCCGGCGCGCCGGAGCCTCTACCGCTCCTCCTACGGCCCGACCTTCGACGGCCTGCAAAAGCCCGACCTCATCGCGCCCGGCATCTGGGTGCCCGCGCCCATCTTGCCGCACACGCCCACCGCCGCCGAGGCCGAACTCTACGCGCGCCTCGACCGCGCCTCGGACGAAGAGCTTCGGCCCGTCATCGAGGAGCACCGCGGCGTTGACCGAGACCTCTACGACGCGCGCAACCTGCCCGTCTATCTCCTGCGCCAGCTCATCAGCGTGAAGCTGCACGAGGCCGACGTCATCAGCGAGCACTACAAGTTCGTTGACGGCACATCGTTCGCCGCGCCCATCGTCTCCTCGACCGTCGCGTGCATGCTCGAAGCCAACCCGCACCTCACACCGCAGCAGGTC
>JALZHC010000852.1 GCA_030914105.1 Acidobacteriota bacterium | reverse complement strand
CCCGCCTCCGAGAAGAGGCGGCGCGGCGAGTACCCTTCGAGGCGCATCTCCTGGACGCGCCGCAGGAACTGTCGCACGGCGCGCTCCTCCAACAGCTCCGAGGCGCGCGCCAGCTCGCGCCCGCCCCGGAACGCCGCGGCGGCGCGGACGAAGTCATCGGGCTGAAGCGCCATGAACCGCGCCAGCCCCCTCGGCGCACTTCCCGGCTGCGAGCGGCGGCGCGCGAGTTCGGTCGAATGGCCCGCCTGAGTAGTTAAGGCATCCGCCCCCTTGATGTCTGTCAGCGCCTCGCGCACGACACGGCAGAAGCGTTCGAGCTTCGCCAGCGGCTCCGCCGTCTCGATGTCATAAATCAGACCTGCGCTCAACCCTCCCGCGTCGTCTCCGCCGAAAACAAGGTAGAGCACGCAGTCGCCCGCGCAGAAGAGATCGCCCGGCGTATACGGCCTTCCCCGCTCGGCTTCGTGCGCGGAGGCGCACACGCTTTCAAGCTCCGCAGCCTCCTGCGCGGCGTGGGCCGAGTCTTCGGTCAGCCCGGCGAGCGACTGAAAGAAGTGTCGGCGGGCGGCGCGGATGAGCGGGTTGAGGCCGCGCGCTTCGAGCGCGTCGAGGAGATGGAGTCGCTCGCCGTCGGCCAGTGAGATCGTCAGACTATCGCTTCGGATGAACAGCATTTCTCGCTACGGGACTCGGACGCGCCGCGCGCTGACTTCGCGACGACAGAACGTTTGAACTCAAGGCTTCACAATGATCTTCAACCTCTCGCCTCCCGTGAAGTTTTCCGGGTAGCGCCGCTCCCTCGCCATCCTGAGCGCGACCGCCTCATAGACGGCCGCGCCGGGCCGCGGGTTCCACACGCGCGCGTCCGTCACGCGCCCGTTCTTTACTTCGACGAGGACTTGCACGACGTAACCGCCGCGCGCCAACGTAACGCCGCCTTCCTTGCGCGTGGCTATCAGCGCGGCGGTCGTCGGCTCCGGCGGCTGCGCCTGGTCTCGTTCGGGTGCGGGACTCTGATTCGTGTTCTGATTCGCGTTCTGATTCGTGTTCGGCGACTGAGCCGAGCTGCCGCGCTCTTGAGTCGAGGCGGGCGTTGCGGCTGATTGCACTTCAACGGCGGCAGGCTTAATGACCGGCGTGGGCGTCGCCTGCGCGGGCGTCGTTCGACCGAGACGCAGGGGGCCGAAGGCGACGCCCAGCGTGGTGATTAAACTCAGCCCGGCCAGAAAACCGATGACGCAGGTGTAGATCAGGCGCTCGCGCGAGAAGCGGCGCGAGGTGGAAACTATCGCCTCTTCGACGGCGGTCAGTCGCTCCTGCAAGGGCGCGACCAGCTCCGCCGCGGGAGGCAGTTGGAGAAGCGTCCTCTGCGGCAGGGCCGCCTCCGGCAACTCGCCCGATTCCCCGCGCGCGACCCTTATCTCGGCCCGCCCCTCGACGCTACGGGATTCGATCAAGTCTCGGACGAACTGCTGCCCCTGCCTGTCTATGTTTCGCTCCGGCGGTCTGACGAGCGGGTTGAAGTTGTAGGGGCCGCCTTCGAGCGAGAGCGCGGCGTACACGGCTTCGACGCCGCGCAGCGTGCCGAGTTGCGCGTCTACGAGCTGGCCGTCCTCGAAGAAGAACGAGCCGGGGCCGTCCCGGTATTCGACCTGGAGGCGCCCTGATTTTCTCTGCACGCGCAGCGTGCGAATCAGGTCGGGCAGCGGCTGCCTATCGGTGTGGCCGGTCAAGACCACGAACTGTGCGCGTTCTACGTTTTCCACTTTCCGAGTTCCTGACTTCGAGAGTCCGCCGGGCGACTCAATTTACACCATCGGCGCGCTTTCGAGTAGCCCCGGATTTCGGAGGCCGTCCGCGCTTCTTGGACAACGCGGCGGCGTTGAAATATACTCCGGCTGTACCGTCAGGCTTGCTTGGACACTCTCCCGCTTATTTGTCTCGGCCCCTTAAATCGAGTCTGCTTTAGACCGGCTGTCTCAAACGAACGGATGCGACACCCTCGCGCTGTGATCGCCCTTCCTCAGAGAAGCGACCGCCTCGCCTCTCAAGCCTCAGCGCGTCCCCTTCCCAACCCGCGACCCGCCCCCGGGCACAGACGCGTGGAGTTCACCGCCCTATGAAAAAGATTTACTCGCTCCGCTTCATCGCTTGCGTCGCCTGCGTCGCGGCGCTCGGCGCGGTCGTCTGCGCGGCCACCTTGCAGGACGGCGGGCGCGCCGACGCTTATTACCGCGAGGGCGCGAAGCTCGCGCTCGAAGGCCGTCTGGCGGAGGCGGCGAGCGCTTTCGAGCGTGTCGTCTCGCTCGACGAGTCGAACGGCAACGCGTACTACAGCCTCGGCAATGTCTACGCGGAGATGGGGCGCTGGGCCGACGCCGTCAACGCCTACTATAAGGC
>JALZHC010000851.1 GCA_030914105.1 Acidobacteriota bacterium | reverse complement strand
CATGACGACGTGGCCGCGCTCGGTCGGAACGTCCACCACCGCCGCGTGCTGCGCGATCTCGCCGCCGTTTTAGAGCAGACCGAAGACCAGTAGATCGCGCGCGTCGCCGTAGCGCAAAATCACGCGCGGGCGCTCCGAGGGCGGGATGACGTAAGGGTTGTTGCGCCGCTGCTCGTCCGTGAGCGGGAGCGCCTCCCACGTTTCGGCGCGCGGCTCCTCGGGAATCTCCGCGGGCGGGCGGCCTTGAACAACGTCCGGGTCGTCCGCCGTGCCGCGCCCCGTCTCGCGCTCCGTCTCGCCGCCGCCGCGCCGACCGCCGCGCCCGCCCGCGACGTTCGTCAGGCCGAAGATGGGCGGGTCGTCGGCGTAGACCGAGAGCGTGTCGGAGTAGCCGTAGGCGATGGGGCTGGTCAGGTCAACGAACTTTGCGCGCAGGACGCTGCCCACGAGCTTCATGCGTTGCGGCTGCGAGGCCGAGACGCCCTGCGTCAGGTTGAAAGTGATGGCGAGGCTCGAAGTGTCTGTGGCCGTGACGAGCAGGCCGCCGTGGCGGACGAAGGCGCGAAGGTTGGTTAACCCTGAGTCGCCGAGGCCGGGCCGCATGTCGTCGGTCGAGTCAATCTTGCCGATGTTCGGCGTGAGCGTCGTCGTCTTCCAGGGGATCGGATTGCCCCACATCGGCATCCCGGCGACGACCGATTGCGGCCCGCGTCCGACGGGCGCGAAGACGATCACGTCGTACTTCGCGTTCAGGTCGGGAGCGCGGCTCACGTCCTGCGTGCTGATGTAGTCGTATGGGATTTGCAGCTTGTCGAAGGCCATGCGCCACCAGCCCTCGTCCTGCGTCGAGAGCCATGTGTGCAGGAGCGCGATGCGCGCGGCGCGAACGGGGTGCGTCTTGACGGCGGGCATGTCGGCCAGCGCGATTGTGCGCAGGTCGAGGTCTGTCGTGACGCGGTTGAGTTCGGCGGCGGCGACATTACGGATGATGAAGGAGCCGCGGTTGAAGCTGTGGCCGGCGGCGTTGAAAGGCTCTTCGGCGGCCAGCATTTCAGCGCCCTTGAGGCGATAGCGGAGCGTGACGAGCGCGTCGTCGCCGTTGTGGTTGACGACGAAGACCGTGCCCGTGCCTTCGACTCCGCCGCGCGCACGCACGGGGCCGCCCACGCGCTCCATGGAAGCCTGAAGGACGGCAGGGTCTGTGACGCGCACGACCTGCACGTTGTAAAGCTCGCCGAAAGTCCAGCCGGTGTCGTCGTAGGGCTGCTGCTGCGGGTCGCGCGGACTCCAGTATTGATAGTCGAGCAGCGCGTCGGCGATGCGCGAGTAGGGTTGATCCATGCGGACGATGTAGCTTCCGGCGGGGAACTGGCGCGTCTCGACGCCCGCGTTGGTGTTGGGACGGCCCGCGGGCAGGGCTTGATTAGTGTTCGCCTGTTCGCCCGCTTCCCTCCTCTCGCCTTCGGGCCGAGCCTGCTGAGTGGTCTGCGCGCTGGCGGCGGCAGCGGGCGCGCTCGTCGGCCTGTTCTCCGCGCCGCCCCTACGCTTTGACTTGATGGTGACGTTGAAGGGCGCGGTGGCGCGCGAGATTTCGCAGCCCTGAAGTTGAAGGACGCGCAGCAGCTCGGCCTGCGTGCCGGGGCGCGGGTCGTCGGCGGGGAAGACGTAGGCCGCGGGGCCTTCGTTCCGCGGCTTCTCGATGGAGCGCTTGCTCTTCAGGTAAAAGTTTTTGAGGAAGAGCTGTTTGTTGTTGGCGAAGTATTGGAGCGAGGTCAGAAGGCCGGTCTGCTCGTAGTTGTTGTTGTTGCGCTGCGACCAACGCGCGCGCGGCAGCGGCGGGTTCTGACGGTACCAGGTGCGCGAATACTCCGAGGGCGAGACCGTGCGGACTTCCGTATCCGCGCCGCCGTTGCCGAAGGTTTCGTAGAGTCGGCTGATGCCGTTGTGCGTGGCGGCGAGGAACATGAGGTAGCCGGGCGACCAGGTGTCGAAGGTTCCGTGCGCGAAGACGCCGGGCATGCCGAACTTCGTCATCTCCGAGACGTTGTTCCAGCCGATCATCTGCCACTCGTCGGTGAGGATGGGGTCGAGCCAGGCGTTGTAGGGGCCGTCGCCGATGGTGTTGTCGTAGAGATAGGGCACGGACTCGTGCAGGTCGTGGATGACTTGCGCATGCCAGCGCAGGTACGTGTCGAGGACGTTGCGCGTGAGGTTAAGCGTGAGTCCCATGGCGTCGCGGTTGTTGTCGTGGGCGACGTAGTGGCCCCAGTAGACGAGCGGCGGGTAGTTCTCGCCGGGGTGCGCGAGGTGCCAGTTGTAGATGTCAACCATTCGGTCGCGCCCGTCAACCTCGACGACCGGCGTGATGAGCGTAATCAAATTCTCGCGGATGTTTCGGAC
>JALZHC010000850.1 GCA_030914105.1 Acidobacteriota bacterium | reverse complement strand
GCTTTTCTCCTGCCCCTCGTCCAACCCGTCGAAAGCCACGCGACCGCCGACGAGCGTGAAGCGCACTCGGCCCTCGGAGTCGAGCGCGGTGAGGTCGGCGCGCTTTCCCTCTTCAATCGAGCCGCAGTCGCCGTCGAGTCCGAGCAGGCGCGCGGGGTTCAGCGAGGCGACGCGCGCGATGTCGGTCTCGGCGAGGCCGAGCGAGGCGACGATGCGGACGGCGTCGAGCATTGTGATGACGGAGCCGGCGATACTCCCGCGCTCGTTGCTGGTGCGCCCGCCCTTGACCTTGATCGTCTCGCCCCAGACGCGGTACTCGCCGTCGCCGAGTCCTGCGGGCGCGACTGCGTCGCTGATGAGGGAGACGCGCGCGGGCGTCTTGCAGCGCAGGACGAGTTGGAGCATGAGCGGGTCGCTGTGGACGCCGTCGGCGATGAGGTCAACCGTCACGTCGTCGCGGACGAGTCCCCAGCCGATGGGGCCTGGCGCGCGGTGGTGCAGCGGCGACATCGCGTTGAGGAAGTGGGTCATGTGTCGCGCGCCGGCCTCGCGCGCTCTCTCCAACACTTCCACGTCGGCGCGCGTGTGGCCGATTGAGACGACCCAGCCGCGCCGCTTGAGTTCGCCAATCAACTCGACTCCGCCCTCGACCTCCGGCGCGAGCGTCATCATGCGCGCCGCGCCCGGCGCGTCGGGCGCGGGAAGGTCTGCGAGGTCTGCGGCGTCTCTGAAGGTTCGGAAGTAGGCCGTGCGCAGCGCGCCGCACTGCCGAAGGTTGACGAACGGCCCTTCGTAGTGGACGCCGACGGCGCGCGCCGCGGGCTGCCGCTCGTCCTGCGAGCGCATGAGCGAGGCGATTGATTCGACGGCGCGGCGGTAGTCTTCCGCGGGCGCGGGGACGAGAGTCGGCAGCCAGGACGTGACGCCGCTCGCGGCGAGGCGACGGGCGACCGCGTGCAGGTCTTCGGGCGAAGCCTCCAGAGTGTCCACGCCGCCCGCGCCGTGTATGTGAACGTCGATGAAGCCGGGGTAGACGGTTAAGCCTCGGAGGTCGAGTTCGGGCAGGCCGCGCGCGCCGACAGGCTCAGAGCCTTCGAGCAGGCGCGAGATGCGACCGTCTTCGACGAGGATTGTGCGCTCGGCGACGCCGTCAGGGAGCACGACGCGTGCGTTGCGCAGAAGGGTCGTCTTCGTGTCCGTCTGGCTCACTCCGTCCTGCCGCGAAGGGCTTTTGCGGCCCGGCCTTCATTGCCAACCTCCCGCGCGTCCTGCGCCGAAACGACGCGCCTGAAGGCGGCTTCTCGGAACAAATTACTCTTAACCAAGATGCCCGCGGCATGAGCGCCGCGGGCATCCGTTCGGGTTCTCGCGCGTGTGGGCGACGCTAGAAGATGAACTTCGCCCCCAGTTGCATCGTCCGCGGATCGCGCACGCCCGTCACCGAGCCGAAGGTCGAAGGGGTGGCGAGGCTGAGCGCCAGGGTGGTGAAGTTCGTATGGTTGAAGACGTTGAAGACTTCCCACCTCAGTTGGATTGATTTCGACTCGCTGAAGCGAATGTACTTCGACAGGGTGGCGTCGAAGCGCGTCGTCGGCGGGCCGATGATGACGTTGCGCGACTCGTTGCCGACTCGGTTGACTCCAGCCGGCGGGTTGGCGAAGCAGGCGGTGTTGAACCACTGCGCGAAGGTGTGCGGCGCGCCCTGGTTCGGGTTGCAGAGCAGGTCTGGACGCGCGCCGGAAGGCGACGCGCCGAGCAGTCCGAGTCCCGCCGGGTCGTTCGAGGAGGTGGTCGCAGTAAAGCCCAGGCCCGTGAAGTAGTAAGTGATTCCCGAAAGCTGCCAGCCGCCGAGCACCTTCTCTTTGAAGTTCTTCTCGCCGCGGAAGAACGGCAGCTCGTAGATGTAGTTGATGCTCAGGACGTGTCGGCGGTCGAGGTTGGCGCGCGCGTACTCGTCTCGGAGGTTGTAGGTGTTCTGCGGCGCGGTCGAGAACTCGTTCTGGCTGTCGGTCATGTTCTTCGACCAGGTGTAGGCCAGGTTGATCTGGCTGCTGTTCGAGAATCTGCGCTGCGCCGTCACCTGAAGGCTGTGGTAGTTCGAGTTGAACCTCGTCTGCAACAGGCGGACTGCGCCGTAGCCCCGGAACGGCCTGATCTGGTTGAGAATCAACTCCTGCGTCGAGCTGGTGAAGACCTGGCCCGGCGTCTGGCAGGGGCCGAACGTCGGCGGGTTCGTGTTGTTGGTTCGGCAGGTCTGCGTGAGCGCGAAGCCCGGCGGCAGGAGGTTCGCGTCGATGAGACCCGACAGGTGCACGCCGCGCGAGCCGAAGTAGCCGGCGGTGAAGAGCGTCTTCGAGTTGATCTGATGCTGGAAGTCGAGAGACCAGCTCTGCACGTATGGGG
>JALZHC010000271.1 GCA_030914105.1 Acidobacteriota bacterium | reverse complement strand
CTGCGTGCGCGCGTCGGGAGAGGGCGGCGGCCTCTCGCAGAACATCGGATGGATCGGGCGACCGCGCGCCGCAGACCTCGCCGAAGCTTTCGCCCTCTTCAACGAACCCTTCTACTTCCAGCGGAGTTCCGACCAGCCGCTCTACGCGCGCGGCGGCGCGGCGCTCGGCTTCCTCCTCGTCGGCCTCCCCGTCCTCGCACTTCTCCTTCGCTCGCTGCGACGCGCGAAGGATAAGGCCGCACCTCACAAAGAGACGACGGGCGACGGCGCGCGCGACGAGCGCGACGAGCATGAAGGCGCGCTGCAAGGACGCGACGCATATGAAGGCGCGCGGCAAAGACGTGTCGAGCATGAAGGCGCGGGGGAAGAGCGCGACGAGCATGAAGGCGAGTGGTACAGGGATGCGGTCATCTTCTTAGCCTTCTTCACGCTCCTGCCGGTCGCGCTCGCGTTCGCGGCGAGCCTGTTGCTGCCCTTCTCGGTCTGGGGCACGCGCCACGTCATCATCGCCGCCGGGCCTTACTTCCTGTTGGCCGGGGTCGCGCTCGTCCGTCTCCGCCCCTTCTGGCTGAAGAGCGCGGCGCTCGTGCTCCTCTGTTGCTGGTTCTTCTTCGTCGGCGCGCTCCTGCTCGCGACGCGCGGCGACGGCGACTACATCTGGTGCGCCTGGGAAAACCTCGCGCGCTCCGCCCTGAGAGATGAGGCCGGCGAAACCCAAACCGATGCGGGCGGCGAGACGGCTGCGGCGCGGCAGCCCGCGGGCAGCGCGTCGCGCCGGCCCGTCAACCTCTACGCGTTTGAAGACCTCGTGGCCTATCACCTCTGGTTCGCGCTCGACTCGGCGCACGAGACGGGCATGAGGGTTTCGGTGTTGCAGGGCGTGCCCGGAGTATCGGAAGACCCCGCCTTCTTCCTGCCGCGCGGCTTCGACGGCGTCAAGCGCGCGCGCGCCGACTCCATCAGCGACGAGCGCTTCTGGGCCGCCTTCCGCGATGCCGAGTGGGACGAGTCGCGCCCGCCTTTGAGCGTTCTGTTCGCGCGCGGCTACCGCGCCGAGCGCGTCTACGAGGCGGCGGCGCAGGGACAGCGCGCCTTCCTCGTCCTCTTCAAACGCGCCGACGAGTCGCATTAAGACCCCCGCCGGGTCAATTCATTCTTGAGTGTAGAGTACGGAGAGTTCACCGCAGAGGCGCAGAGTTCGCAGAGGGGGCGCTGAGACTTTTGACAGCTCGACCCTCTGCGCATCCTCAGCGTCCTCTGCGTCTCTGCGGTGAATAGTTGAGGCTACAGACTCAAGCTTGAATAGACCCCAATGGCCGCGTGACTTTCCCCCACCGTTGTTTTAAAAAAGTGGTGCGACCGATTTCATAAAATTCCTAACCCGAGGTGAAAGAAATGGCAGAGATGAACACGCAGGCTCCGTCGCCGCTCGAACAAATCATGCAGATGAACTTCTCCTTCGCGCCGTCGTGCATCATGACGGCATCGCTCCGGCTCGGCCTCTTCTCGCACCTGGCCGCCGGAGCCGGCACGGTCGCCGAAGTCGCGCGCGCCGCCGACTCTTCCGAGCGCGGCACGCGCATGCTGCTCGACGCGCTCACGGGCTTCGGCCTGCTCACGAAGTCGGGCGAGCGATACGAGCTGACGCCGCACGCGCGCCAGTATCTCGTGCGCGAAAGCCCCGACTACGCGGGTGGTCTGTCCGAGTCGGGCGCGATGTTTGAGGCCTGGACGCACCTGGACGAGTGCGTGCGCACGGGCCAGCCCATGCAGCGCGTCGAGACGAAGGAGCGGGCCGAAGAGTTCTTCCCCGTGCTCGTGCGCACGCTCCACATCGTCAACCGCGAGCCTGCGCGGCGCACCGCCGCGGCGCTCGGCGCGGGCACCGAACGCAAGGGCCTGCGCGTGCTCGACGTGGCCGCCGGCTCCGGCGTCTGGGGCATCGCGTTCGCCGAGGCCGACCCGTCGGCGCGTGTCACCGCGCAGGACTTCCCCGGCGTGCTCCCCACCACGCGCGAGTACGTCCGACGCCACGGCCTCGAAGAACGCTTCGACTTCCTCGCCGGCGACCTCAAAGAGGTTGACTTCGGCGAGTCGCAGTACGACGTGGCGCTCCTGGGCAACATCCTTCACTCCGAAGGCGAAGAGTCCTCGCGCGACCTCTTGCGCCGCCTGCGCCGCGCGCTCCGGCCCGGAGGCCGCGTCGTCGTCATAGACATGCTGCCGAACGACTCGCGCACGGGCCCGCCCTACCAGCTCATCTTCGCCCTCAACATGCTCGTCAACACGGAGCGCGGCGACACCTACACGCTCGCCGAGTACACACGCTGGCTGAATGAGGCCGGCTTCCCGCGCGTCGAGACCGCCGACATCGGCTCGCACTCGCCCGCCGTCATCGGGCAGAGGGATTAACGCCGCGCCGATTTGAGAAGCCCCGAAGGGGCGTGATGCAATAGCCAGGGGCAACGCCCCTGGGCAGCGGCAAGCAAAAAACATTTAAGCCCCGAAGGGGCGAAATAATTTCAGGTCGGATTATTTCGCCCCTTCGGGGCTTAACCATCTTTTATCTTCTTAACCGGGGGCGGCGCTCGGTCGCTATTGCTCCCTCGCTCTGCCCCCGGCTTTTACATCACGCCCCTTCGGGGCTTTTCAAACCGGCTCTGAGCGACCTCGTCAACACTGACGCCCCGCGCGTCCGTGCCGCTCAGGTGCGAGGAGCCTCACGAAGTCGCGCACCATGTCGGGGTCGAGTTCGCGCCCGGCCATCTCTTCCAGCACGGCGGTCGCCTCACGCCTGGAGAGCGACGGCTTATAAGAACGCCTCGCGCGCAACGCGGTGTAGACATCGCACACCGCGACGACGCGCGCGGCGAAGGGGATACGCTCGCCCGCAACGCCGCAGGGATAGCCCTGGCCGTCCCACCTCTCATGGTGATACAGCACGACGCGGTAGACGGTGTCAGTTACGCCGACGAGGCCGCGGATGATCTCCGCGCCGTAGGCGGGGTGAAGGGAGACGGCGGCGCGCTCTTCCGCCGACAGCGGGCCGGGCTTAAGGAGGGTTGATTTGGCGATGAGGTACTTTCCGATGTCGTGCAGGTACGCGCCGAGTTCGACCTCGTCCAGCAAGTGGCCGTGGGCCGCACGGTCGCGCACGAGGGCGGCGGCGAAAGAGCGGGAGAGCTTGGCCGTCGCGTGTCCGTGCGGGTGTACGTGCCCGTACATTGCGGGCTGCTCACTCCGCATAAAAGTGGCGGCGGCGTGCAGGAGACTTCGGACATTCTGCTGCCAGTGGCCGGCGACGGCCCGATAAGGCCGGGAGGGATAGGGGGACATAGGGTTTTACCCCTTTCGTGGAATCTATAGATCGCTTGTCTAAGACTTCAGCGTTAGACTGCCAGGGAGACTCGCATCATTACTTCATCACTGCCCGCACATTGCACAGCGATGTTGGAATGTCGGCGAAAAGCAGAAAGTAGATTGCGGCAAAGATACGCCGCGCCTTTCAAAGCCTTGTTGCGTTCCCGTTATAATCGTTCTGCTTTAAGATTACATTCACCCTTTCGAGGGCGCGCGCCGCGGCGCGAATGTGCGAGAGGCCGCGCACAAACAGGAGGCGTGACCGAGAGTGCCTGACATGATTTCGGAAGCGACTGCCGGACGCTGGACGCTGGAAGGCAGGCTGGCGCTCGTCACGGGCGCAACGCTCGGCATCGGCCTGGCCGTCGCGGAGGAGTTTCTCTCTTTGGGCGCGACGGTGCTGGCGGTGGCGCGCGACTCCGAGCGTCTTGAAGAGCGGCTCGAAGGTTGGAGGCGTCGGGGCGTGCGCGCTTACGGGCTGGCCGCGGACGTGTCCGTCGACGGGGGGCGCGGCGCTGTGCTCCGTCGTCTCGAAGAGTTCGGCCAAGGGCTAGACGTGCTCGTCAACAACGTCGGCACGAACATACGCAAGGCCGCGACCGAGTACACGACCCTTGAGTACGAACGGATCGTCTCGACCAACCTCACCTCCGCCTTCGAGCTGACGCGCGGCGCGCACGCGCTCCTTCGGTCGGCGCGCGCGGGCGCGAGCGTCATCAACGTCTCTTCAGTCTCCGGCCTCACGCACACGAGCACCGGCGCGCCCTACGCGATGACGAAGGCCGCGCTCCTACAGATGACCCGAAGCCTCGCCGTCGAGTGGGCCGAAGACCGAATCCGCGTCAACGCCGTCGCGCCCTGGTACATACGTACGCCCCTCGTTGAACCCGTCCTCGGCGATGCTGAGAGGATGGCCCGCATCCTCTCTCGCACGCCCATGCGCCGCGTCGGCGAACCCCAGGAGGTCGCCTCGGTCGTCGCCTTCCTCTCGATGCCCGCTGCCTCTTACGTGACGGGTCAGTGCATCGCGATTGACGGCGGCTTCACAGCCTACGGCTTCTGACGCGGACGCCGCCGCCCGCGCGAAACATCTCGCCGCGAAAACGCATAGACATTTAAGGAACGGGTCGCGCCCATGTCGCTCGCCTCCGAATGCGCCGCCGGAGACGAGCGACCCGGACGCGTGCCGCACGCCGGACGCGGGTTGACACGGCGGGACGCAAAAATATTGTTTGAGCCGCGTGCCGGACTGGATTAAGATGCGTGCCTCGCAAGGGGTTCGACTTCGTGCGCGGCGTCCCGGTCTGTTAAGCACTCTGCCGGACGCCGGCCCTCACGCAAGTCCGTCGATTCATGCGGCGCGAGCTGCCTTCGTAAAAACCCTCGCGCCCCTCTTTCTTCCAGCCGGGGCGGCGGCGCGCTGCCCCTCGACCCGAAAGCCTCGCACGACATCACACCGAACGGCGAAGCTTCTCCCAAGCTCTTCACCGAAGGAAAGGAAAAAAGATGCTGATACGTCAAGTCGCTCTGGTGTCGGAGACCGACAGAATCTCCGCCTCGGCGCTCACGCGTGTGGGCGCGGCTTTGCAGCGGCAGGTGCAGCGCGACCTCGCGCCCATCTGGCAGATCACGGCGGCGGTCTCGGCCTTCGCCAGCCTCGACGACGTGCCGGTCGGCTACTGGCCGATCATCATCTCCGAGCAAGACCTCGGCGACGCCGCAGGCATCCACGAAGACCAGCAGGGGCAGCCCTTCGCGCTTGTCCGCTACGACCGCGGCTGGGCTTTGACGGCGAGCCACGAGTGCCTGGAGATGCTCGTCGACCCGTTCGGCAACCGCCTCATTCCGGGGCCTTCGCCGTTGAAGGGGCAGGGGCGCGTCGAGTTCCTCGTCGAGGTCTGCGACCCCAGCGAGGACACGCCCTTCGCATACCACGTCAACGGCGTCGCAGTCTCCGACTTCTACACGCCGCACTACTTCGACCCCGTCGCCGCGCCCGCCGTGCGCTACAGCTTCACCGGCGCGATCAAAGCGCCGCGCCAGGTCTTGCAAAACGGCTACCTGAGCTGGCACGACCCCGTCACAGACCACTGGTTCCAGATGGTCTTCTTCGACAATAGTCCCTCCTTCCGCGACCTCGGCAAGCAGACGGCGAAGGCGGGTAAGAACCTCCGCCGCCTGCTCTACGACGCCACCCCCGAAAGGCACCGGGTGATGAAGATGACGGACAAGGGCGAGCGCGCCGCGCGCCTCTCGATGCAGGCGCACGGCGAGTCGGCGGGCGCGAAGGCCGAAGCCCTCCGCCGGCAAATCCGCAACGTCGTGCGCCAGGCGAACAAAGGCGGCACGAACAAAGGCAGCGGCGGCAGCTCGAAAGGATGACGCACACGACGCGTTAGACGAACATGATGCGTTAGACGCACACGACTCCTTAGACG
>JALZHC010000849.1 GCA_030914105.1 Acidobacteriota bacterium | reverse complement strand
AAGTACGTCGGCGCGGATGTCGTGCCCGACCTCATCGCGCGGAACCGTCGCCTGTACGGACGGGAGGGGAGAAGTTTCCTCGCGCTCGACATCACGAAAGACAGTCTCCCGCGCGCCGACGCCGTCCTGTGCCGCGACTGCCTGATACACCTTTCGTTCGAGAGCATCGACGCCGCCGTCGCGAACTTCAAGCGGAGCGGGGCCGGATACCTGCTCTGCACAACACACGCGTCGGTGACCCGGAACGTCCCCTGCCGGGACGGCGAGTGGAGGAACATCAACCTCCATCTGCCGCCGTTCAACTTCCCGCCCCCGCTGAAGATGATCGTGGAGGACGCAGAACTGGGGAAGTGCCTCGGCGTGTGGAGGCTCAAAGACCTTTGAGGGGCCGAAGCGTCGTCGTGTAAGAGCCATCAGAGCTTCGTAAAGCCGTCCTCGCTCCAGCCTTCCGAGCCGACCCCGTTGTGTACGAAGAACAGTCCCGTCGGGTCGTATCTCTTCTTCACCTGTAAGAGTCGCCCGTAATTGCTCCCCCAGTATGAGTGCTGCCAGTCCCTCTCAAAATAATTGCTCTCCGAGACGTAAGCGCCCCCGCTCGCCGCCACGGCGCGAAGCTCGTCCACGGAGCGGCTGATCTGCGCGCGTGATTTTCGCGCCGCCTCAACGTCCGGCTCGTGGCCGCGCACGCCCGGATACCCGCCCTCTCCGTCGGCGATGATCGCCAGCGCGAACGCGCCGAGCAGCGACGGGTTCATTGCCGTGTCGCGCGCCGCCTCCAGTGCCTCGCGCGGCGCTCCCGCGAGTCCTTTGTTGAAATGCAGCTCGATTCCCGCTTGGCGCGAGCCGGCGAACAACGCGCTCGCGAGTCGCTCCCGCGAATCGTCCTCAAGCAGCGTCGCCGGCAGCCAGAGCGACTCGAAGCCGTAGATCGTCCACGCCACTTGCCCGGCGTCTCCCGTCCACCACACGTTGCTCTGGCTCGCGCCCGGACGCGGGTCTGAGATGAACATATTCAGGTTGTGCTCTTTATGCCAATCCACATCCCACCACCTCCGCGCGGGTATGCTGACGATAATCGGCTCTTCCGGAAGCGAATAATCGCCCTTCGATTGCGCGACCCAGTCGAGGAAAGGCTGCCACGCCTTCTTCGCCTCTTCGGTGCTCAACCCATACGAGACCATGTTGACGGCGAGCGCGTTGCGCGGACTGATGCGCACCGACTCGCCCCAGTGTTCGTTGAAGAGCTGTTCGCGGTAAAAGCTCACGAAGCGACTCAGGAGTCGGCGGAACGCGTCGTCGGACGAAGCGTTGATCCGCAAACTCGCGCCGCCGAAGAATTCCGGCAGCTCGCGCACGCGCAGCGTCACGCGACTCACCACGCCGAAGCTGCCTCCGCCGCCTCCTTTGAGCGCCCAGAATAAGTCCGGGTGCGTGCACGCGTTCGCAATTCGGATTTTTCCGTCGGCGGTTACCACCTCCGCTTCCAGCAGGCCAGCCGCCGCCGTGCCGTAGTGCTTCGAGAAATTGCCGAAGCCGCCGCTCTGCACCAGCCCGGCGACGCCGACCGTCGTGCATCCGCCGCCCTGGACGTATGCGCCGCCCTTCGTCGTCACGGCGTCATAAGCCTGCATCCAGATCGCGCCTGCGCCGCACGACACGGCGCGCTGCGGCGCGTGCGTCTTTTCGCACCCTTGGGGAACAAACCCGTCGTGCAGGCGGATGTCGTTCATGCGCCGCGTCCAGACGAGCAGCGAGTCCGGCGCGTTCGACGTGCCCTGATAGCTGTGGCCGCCGCCTTTCAACACGAGGCGCAGGTTGTTCTCGCGCGCGAAGCTCACCGCCGCGGCGACCTGATGCGCGTTCTTCGCGGCCACGGCGTAAACGCTCGGCTTCGTGAACCACGCGTCCACCCACCCCAGGGTTTGCGTCAGGCCCGGCTGGTCGCCGATGTAGTACGGGTTCTTGATGTTCGAGAGCAGCTCTTTGCACGCACCGCTCCCCACGTCTTTAACGCATGCGGCGAGCGGGAATTCCACCGGAATCAGGTTGCCGTCAACCTCGCTGTTAAGACGCTTCCATGCCGCCGTCGAAGGCCAGTCGGCGTCCGTGGGGCGACGTCGGCGGAAGATGTGGCGGGCGAAAAGATGTTGCGGCCAGAGCGTTAGAAGCAACGACAGTCCGGAGCGGTTCAGGAACGTTCTGCGGTTCATAGCCTGTGTCGCCTATCCCTGAGAAGAAGTTTGGACGTCCACGCCTGGGACTTAGGCAAGAGGTTCAGGAGAATTCGTGCCCTCGCCGAAGTCCAAGACCTCCGCGTCCACGTCCATTTATACCGCACTCATACGGGATCGGCTTACTTCTCAACGCGGGAATCGTTACTGGGGCACGACCAGCGTGGGCGAGGC
>JALZHC010000270.1 GCA_030914105.1 Acidobacteriota bacterium | reverse complement strand
GGCTTCGAGGATTTCGCGGAAGCGGCGCTCGTCGCCGGTCTGCTGGTTGTCCGGGTGATAACGCTGCGCGAGCATCCGGTAGACGCGGTTGATGGTCTCCGGCTCGGAACTCGTGCTGACCTGTAAGACCTCGTAGTAGTCGGCTAACTCCCTTTCCGTCATACGCGGGACACCCCCCGTTTGATGCTAAGCCGCCCGGTGCGCGCCGTCAATGCCGAGGGCGGCGCAGCAGGCTCGCTCCACCTGACAGGTCGCGCGGCTCTGTGAGAGACTTGCAGGCGTCACCGAAGCGCCGTCGAGAGCCGTGCGTGGGCGTCCGCGTCCGACGCCGGACATGGAGGCGCGCGGCACGCCTTCGGCCTTCGCGGGCGCGGAATATCCCGCGGTTTTCGCAGTAAAAAACAGAATTCGGGGGGAGTCTTCAGGCGATGAACGTCACGCATCTGGAGTGCGCCGCGTGCGGCGCGCGGCACGAGGCACGGCGGTTGCACAACCTCTGCGTCGAGTGCGGAAAGCCTCTGCTCGTACGCTACGACCTGGAGCAGGCGGCGCGCACGCTGACGAAAGAGAGTCTCAAAGGGAGAAGGGCCGACCTGTGGCGTTACCTCGAAGTGCTGCCCGTCGAGCGCGAAGAAAACATCGTCTCGCTCGGCGAAGGATTCACGCCGCTCTTGCGCGCCGCGCGGCTGGGCGAGCGGCTGGGCCTGAAGCAGCTCTACGTCAAGGACGAGTCGCAGAACCCCACGCAGAGCTTCAAGGCGCGCGGGATGGCGACGGCGGTCTCGATGGCTTTGGAGCTGGGCGCGCGCAAGCTGGCCGTGCCGTCGGCGGGTAACGCGGCGGGCGCGCTCGCGGCCTACGCCTCGCGCGCCGGCCTCGAAGCGCACATCTTCATGCCGAAAGATACGCCGCGCGCAAACGTCATCGAGTGCGAGCAGACGGGCGCGCACGTCACGCTCCTCGACGGCTTGATCACCGACTGCGGGGCCGAGGTCGCGCGGCGTAAAGAGCGTGAAGGCTGGTTCGACGTTTCCACTCTGAAGGAGCCTTACCGCGTCGAGGGCAAGAAGACGCTCGGCTATGAGCTGGCCGAACAGCTCGACTGGCAACTGCCCGATGTCGTCATCTATCCGACGGGCGGCGGCACGGGCCTCGTCGGCATGTGGAAGGCTTTTGCAGAGATGGAGGCGCTCGGCTGGATTAATGACAAGCGACCGCGCATGGTGACGGTTCAGTCCGAGGGGTGCGCGCCGATTGTGCGCGCGTTCGAGGAAGGGCGACGGCACGCCGAAGAGTTTCAGAACGCCGAGACGGTCGCGTCGGGACTGCGCGTGCCGAAGGCCATCGGCGACTTTCTCATCCTCGACGCGCTGCGCGAGTCGGGCGGCGCGGCCATCGCCGTCTCGGACGAAGAGCTGCTCGCGGCTGTCCGAGAGATCGGCGCGGCGGAAGGACTCTTCGTCGCGCCCGAAGGCGCGGCCTGCCTGCCCGCATTGCGCGAACTCATCGAGCGCGGCGAGGTGAAGCCGGACGAACGCGTCGTGCTCTTCAACACGGGCGCGGGCGTGAAGTACCTCGAAGCGTTCGGCGGGTGAGCCGAACGCCGGGGACGCGCAAAGTCTGTTTCCGAGTCAGCACCGAAGGCTTAAAACTCCTGCACGCGTAATGTGAGCTTGAAGAGGATCGTGATGAAGATTAGCAAGGCCGCCTTTCAACTTCTCTGTGCTCTGGCTCTCGTCTTCGACGCTTCGGTCGCCGGCGCGCAGTCTGCTCAACCGTCGATGACGGGTAAGGCCGCCGCCGCGACGACGACGCCCGCGCCGTTTGACCAGAAGCGTTTCGACGAGCTGCGCGCCGAAGGCTTCGAGGCGCTCTACAACCTCGACTACGAGGGCGCGCGCCGCCGCTTCACGGAGCTGACCAAAGCCTTCCCCGACCACCCGGCGGGCTACCAGTTCGTCGCCGTAGGGCTTTGGCTGAAGACCCTGAACGAGTCGCGCCGCTTGCAGGCGTCGCTCTACAACCAGGAGGGCTTCTACAAGGAGAAGGACGACGCGGTTGACCCGAAGACCGCCGCCGAGTTCCGCGACCTGACGCGCAAGGCGAAGGAGTTGAGCCAGGCGCGGCTCCGGCAGAACCCGAAGGACGTGGAGGCGCTCTACTATCTCGGCAGCGTCGAGGGGTTGCGCGCCGCTTGGGGCGGCATGGTCGAGCGCAGCTTCATGTCGGCGCTCCACAACGGCTCGGACTCCGTAGACCACCACCGCGAAGTGCTCAAGCTCGACCCCGACTACACGGACGCGAAAGTGACGCTGGGCATGTACGACTACGTCGTCGGCACGCTGCCGCCGCTCGTCAAGCTGGGCGCGACCTTCATCGGCGTGCGCGGGTCGAAGAAGCGGGGACTGGCCGAGATGGAGCAGGTCGCGCGCGAGGGCAAGTGGGCGCGCGACGACGCGAAGTCTCTGCTCATCGCGCTCTTGAAGCGCGAGGGGCGCTTCCGCGACGCATACACATACGCCAACGAGCTGGCGACGAAGTACCCGCGCAACTACCTCTTCAAGATGGAGGCGGCGGACGCGCTCGTCTCGCAGGCCGAGGTTGACCGCGCGACGAACCCCGACGCCGCGAAGGAGACCGAAGGCCAGGCGTTCGCAATCTTCGACGCGCTCCTCGCCTCGGCCCAGCACCCCGCGCCGAACGCGCCGCGCCCGCCCTTAGACCTCGTGCACTACGACTACGGCGACGCGCTCCTCGTCGCGGGCCAGCCCGAACGCGCCGCGAAGGAGCTGCTCGCGTCGGCCAACACGCCCGGCGCGGAAAGCTCTCTGGCGACGCGCGCGCGCCTTCGCGCCGCGCAGGCCCTCGACGTGGCGGGCAAGCGCGAAGAGGCCATCACGCAGTACAAGGCCGTACTGGCGCGCCCCAACGTCTTCGACTCGCACGAAGACGCCAAGCGCGGCCTCAAAGAGCCTTACAAGCTGACCCGCAAGTCCGCCGAGTACGCCGGCGGCGACGAAGACGCGGCGAAGACCGAGAAGGCGAATTAGAAAGACGCCTGACTACATGCAGTCTGTGAAAGTGTGACCTCCGCGGAGGACTGTGATGTGTCTGGATCTGAATCTGCTTATCTTCTACTTCATAGTTCTTCTCTTGGCGGTAGCTTTAGGCACGGCTGGTTTCGTGTGGCTGGTCGTAGTGCTCGACAGACGCGCGCGTAACAAATTAGAGAGTGAAGAGTTGTTGAGGTCGTATGAGTGAAGTCTGCCCCTCGCAAGACCCGACGCCGCTGCCGACGGCGAGAGAAGACGAGACGGAACGCAGAGGCGTCCTCCGCGTCGTCGAGTCTCCCACTCGCCCGCGTCGTTTGCTCCTGTGCCTCGACGGCGTGCCGTTCGAGCTCGTCACGGAGGCGCAGTCGCGCGGACTGTTCGACAACTTCCGCGCGCCCGCGCGCCTGCTCTCGCCCTTCCCGACCTTGACGAACGTCGCGCTGGCGCAGATGCTGCGCGCCTCGCCTCCGAACGGCTACGAGAGCCTCTACTTCGACCGCGAGGCCCGCGAGCAGCGCGGCGGAATCTCCAAGTACATAGGCCGCCGCACGCCCGACAAGGTGCCCTCGTCCTACATGGACGAGCTTGACTACCAGGAGCCTCTGCACTTCGAGTTCCTCATCTACGTGGCGACCGAGAAGGTCTGGCGCGCGGACATGGGGCGCTTCCGCGAGCGCTTCCTCTCGGCGCCTCCCGCGCGCGACTTCTTCGGCTTCATCAAGGCGACCGATGGTCTGCTCCACTTACAAGGCCCCGAACGGCTCCTCATCGCGCTCCGCTCGCTCGATGCTATCCTGCGCGAGATACAAAAGGCCGCAGGCTCGGAGACCGAGATCGTCGTCTTCTCCGACCACGGCATGAACCTACAGGAGAACCGCCGCGTCCACCTCCAGACGCACCTGCGCCGCTGCGGCTACGAGTTCGTCCGCAACATGCGCCGTCCGCGCGGGCGTCGGCGCGTCTCCGTGCCCGGCTTCGGACTGTGCGGCTACGCCGCGCTCTACTGCGGCGAGGAGACCGACCGCGCCGAGCTGGCCGACGCGCTGCGACAGCTCGAAGGCGTAGACTTCAGCGTCTACCGCGACGGCGAAGACGCGGCGGTCGTTGTGGGCGGGCGAGGGCTGGCACGTATCCGGCGCGCGCGGCGCGGCGCGGCGACGCTCTACGCTTACGAACAGAAGGACGGCGACCCGCTCGCACTCTCCGAAGTCGTGCGCGCGATGCGCGGCGAAGGATTACTTGACGAGGGCGGCTTCGCGGAAGACTCCGAGTGGCTCGCGCACACCTGGCGTCACGAATACCCGGACGCGCCCGCGAACATCTTCGAGTCGGTTCACACGCCGCGCGTCCGCCACACCGCCGACGTGCTCGTCTCCATACGCGACGGCTTCTACTACGGCGCGTCCGCCTTCGAGCGCATCGTCCAAATCAAGGCCACGCACGGCAACGCACAGCGCCCAAGCTCCACGGCCTTCCTGATGAGCACGCACCGCACGCTCCCGCCTTACGTCCGCTCGACCGAAGCCCGCCCGCTCCTGCGCGACTGATGCATGTTTGTCGGGGCGCGGCGGGCGTCGCGTGCGCGTGCCCCCGCGGGTCACTTCTCGGCGACGATGTCGCCGACCTTGATGGGGGACGCGGGAACATCCCTAACGTATTTCCCCGGCTCGCCGTCGAGCACGAACGCGAAGGTGGCGAGCACCTCGTTGAGGCGGGGCTTCCGGTCGAGGAGCTGTTCGTACTCGATGACGAACTTCTGGAGCACCTCGTCCAGGTCGGAGACCAGCCGCCCGCCCGCCGACTCGCCTCCCGCTGCGGCCTCTTCCTGCGCCGCCCCGCGGAGCGCCACGTTCTCGATCCGGAGGCCCGCGCCGTCTTCCAGGTATTCCGCGCCCTTCCCGTTTAAGACCGCCCTGAGCGCGCCGAAGAACTCGGAGAGGGTCGGCTTCTCGTCGCCTCTCTTCTGCCGCTCCTCGAACATGAACTCCACCACGTCGGCGGGAGTGTCGCCGATTACGTCGTCGCCGCCTGCGCTTGACCATCCCATTTAAGAGACCTCCTTTTCTCTACGGCGAGGGGTTACTGGTGAGGCTCCCAGTTCTTCGGAAACAACTTCGCTACCGACGTCCTGAAGGTCTGCGGGGTCTTATAGAGATTGAACTTAGCCTTCGTCAGAGAGTTTTGCGCATTCTCCAGGGAGCTGTAGTAAGCCTCGATGTGCAACTGCTCCATGGCCGTCGTCTCCAGCTTCGTCATCTTCGCCTCGAACTCCGCGCATATCCAGTGCGTCTGGTGCGACCAGTTGGCGTGCTTGGGGTTGCTGAGGTGTTTTGTGAAACGGTTGGCGACTCCCGTCTGGGCGCAGGTCTGGCCGACGTACCTGACGATGTCATTCTTCTTGTCCTCGTTAGTGCCCTTCGGCCCCGGGTTAGTCTTCTGGAAGACGAGATAGATGATGGCATCGTCCACAAGGGTGTTCGTCAGCGGTACGACGTGGTGCAACTGAATCGTGTTCGACTTGCGCTGGACGACGAAGGGGCGCGGCGGCGCGGGAGAGTTGACTGCCGCCCGCGGCTGCGGCGCGGTCTGAGCGCCGCGAGGGTTCGCAGTCTGGCGCGGCGGCGCGGGCCGCCCGGGGTGGACGTGTCGCTGCAAGCCCGCCGCGCCCCGCGAGGGTTGCGGCGGGTTCGGCACGGCTGGCGGCCTGAAGGCGGGCCGGGCCGAGTCTGTTTTCGGCGCGCCGTTATTG
>JALZHC010000848.1 GCA_030914105.1 Acidobacteriota bacterium | reverse complement strand
AGATGGGGGTGAACAGGTCGAGCGGGATGCCCATCAGGTAGTAGGCCGAGCCGGAATAGAAATCGACGTTCGGGTAGAGTCCCTTCTCGCGGAACACAAGCTCGCGCAAACGTTCGAGAATCTCGAACCAGCGCGTCTCGCCCTTCGCCTCGCCTATCTCCTTCGAGAACCGACGCAGCCACACCGAGCGCGGGTCTTCCGTCTTGTAGACGCGGTGGCCCATGCCCATGATCTTTCTCTTCTTCGCCAGAGCGTCGCGCAGCCACTCCTCGGCGCGTTCGGGCGAGCCGATTTCCAAAAGCATCTTCATCGCGTTCGTGTTCGCGCCGCCGTGGAGCGGGCCGGAGAGGGCCGCAATCGCGCCCGTCACCGCGCCGTACATGTCCGCGAGCGTGCCGGCGATGACGCGGCCCGTAAACGTCGAGGCGTTCAACTCGTGGTCGGCGTGGAGGATAAGGCACACGTCGAAGATGCGCGCCTCGCGCTCCGAAGCCGTCTCGCCCTTGAGCATGTAGAGGAAGTTCGAGGCGAGGTTTAAGTCGGGCCTCGGCTCGACCGGCTCAAGACCCGCGCGCAGCCGCCCGATGGCGGCGACGATGACGGGAAACTGCGCCGTCAGGCGCGTGGCCGTCTGAAGCGCGCCCTCGCGCGAGAGGTCGCGCGAACGAGGGTCGTAGAAGACGAGCGCGGAGATGGCCGTGCGCAGAGAGTCCATCGGCTCGGCGTCGCGCGGGAATTGCCGCATGAGCGACAGAACTTCTTCGGGCAGGCGCTGATTCTCGGTCAGCCCGCGGCGGAGCGCGTCGAGTTCGTCGCGCCGCGGGAGCCGTCCGTGCCAGAGCAGGAAGACCGTCTCCTCGAAGGTCGAGTGCTCCGCGAGGTCGTGGATGTTTAGCCCCTGGTAGATGAGCACGCCGCGGACGCCGTCCACGTCGCCCACGGACGACTCAGCCGCGACCACACCCTCAAGCCCCGCGGGCGACCTGGTCGCCACCGAGGACTTGTTCTCTGCTTTGTCCATGAAGCTTCAGTCCTTAACTTTCCGAGTGGACTGAAAATAGCAAAGTGAAGTGAGTAGTTACAAGCCGGCGGGCGGCGGCTTCAACTTTATCTTCGGCCCGGGCGGCGGCGGACTCTTCCCTCTTCTTCCGAACTTCACGCGCCGCGCCGGAGACACCAGACCGCCGCCTCGAACACGAGATGCGCCCGCTCAAGCCCACCGAAGAACGGCTTAATGTTTTCGGCGAGCCAGGCCCTGACCTCGCCGATCTCATGGCCCCCGCCCTCGACCGCCGCGATGACGTTGCTGTGCGACGTGACGAAGGAGATCAGGCTTTCGGGCGAGAAGGCAATGCGGTTCTCGAAGCGCTCGTCCAGGCACAGACGGAAGCCTTCCTTCTCCGCCTCGTCCGCGTTGATCGGCGTCCAATCCCTCTGCGGTGCGGGAAACTTTTCGATGTACGCCCCTTTGAACCACGCGCGGAAGTCTTCATTCTCGACCATCCGGCCCGTCATGTAGTCATCGTAGACGACGAGCCAGCCGCCCGCGCGCAAGACCCTGCGCGCTTCCGCCATGAACCTACGCTTGTCGAGCCAGTGAATCGCCTGGGAGATGGTCACGATGTCGAAGACGTCTTCACCGAAGGGGAGACGTTCCGCGTCCGCGAGGCAGAAGGTGATGCCGGCACTCTGCGGCGCGAACGCGAGCATCTCCGGGGAAGCGTCCACGCCGACGACCTCCGCGGCCAGTTCTTTCAGCGCAAGGCTTGAGAGGCCCGTGCCGCAACACACGTCGAGGCCGACAGGCAGCGGCACGGGCGGCGACAGAAACTCTTTCACGCGACCGATCACCAGCGGGTGAAAGAACGGGCGGCCCCGGGCGTACCTCTCGGCGGCAGTCCTGGGCGAGAAATATTTCATCGGAGAGTGAATCGTGAACTGCAAGTTGCCGCTACGCGGCGACTCATGACTCACGGCGTTTCGACTTTCACCTTCTGCCCGCGCGACGCGTCGAGCACGCGCGCGGCTGAGGCGCGGAAGACCGCGAGTTCAAGGAAGCCCGCGCTTCCCCAGACGGCGAACGGCTCGCCCGGCGCGTCGCCCTCTTCGGCGAAGAAGCGGCGGAAGGAGCGAATCTCCCGGTCGCCGACGACGAGACGCGCGCCGCGCGCAATCTCTTCTTCCGTGAGGTCTTGTCGCGTGATGTTCGTGACGCAGTTGCCGAAGCGGTCAACGTGGATGATTGCGGCGACGAGCGCGCCCGACGCGTCGCGCACGGCCCTTGCGAGCGGCAGGCGCACGAAGTTCAAAACCTCCGGCCCAAGCTCCCGCGCGCTGACGCCGCCTGAGAGCGCGCCCGCGACGGGTGCGAACACGTCGCGCCCGTGGAAGGTCTCGCTCAAGCGCGT